>JBJTUI010000549.1:0-4995 GCA_046080625.1 Elainella sp.
AGCCTGGTCGAAGAATTTGGCTTCGAAATCATCAGCAGTGGCGGCACGGCCCAGACTCTGAAAGAGGCCGGTATCCCCGTCATGAAAGTCTCAGACTACACGGGCTCGCCCGAAATTTTGGGTGG
The DNA here is from genome assembly GCA_046080625.1 of Elainella sp. GTDB lineage: Bacteria > Cyanobacteriota > Cyanobacteriia > Elainellales > Elainellaceae > Elainella. The sequence continues at coordinate 126 of JBJTUI010000549.1, forward strand.
ACGGGTCAAAACCCTGCACCCGCGCATCCACGGCGGCATTCTGGCCCGAATGGACAACGCTCAAGATGTCACCGATCTGGAAGCCCAGCAGATTCGACCCATCTCCCTGGTGGTCGTCAACCTCTACCCGTTCCAGCAGACCATCGCCAACCCCGACGTCACCCTGGCTGAAGCGGTCGAGCAGATCGACATCGGTGGCCCCGCCATGCTGCGCGCCGCAGCCAAAAATTTTGCCCACCTGACCGTGCTCTGCAACCCCAGCCAGTACGACGAATACCTAGCTGAACTGCACCAGACCGGCGAAATCCCCCCCCAGTTTCGCCAGCGCTGCGCCCTGCAAGCCTTTGAACATACTGCCTCCTACGACAGCGCTATTTCTGCCTACCTGCGCGGCCTTGAGCCTGAGACGACTCCACCTCCAGATGCTCTGCCTGCTAGCTTCGAGCTTCAAGGTAGCCAGATCCAAACCCTGCGCTATGGCGAAAACCCGCATCAGCCCGCCGCCTGGTATCAGGCCGGGGCAACAACCGGTTGGGGGGCAGCCCAGAAGCTCCAGGGCAAAGAGCTGAGCTACAACAACCTCGTTGATCTGGAAGCCGCCCGCCAAATTGTGGCCGAGTTCACCGACCGGCCCGCCGCCGTAATTATCAAGCACACCAACCCCTGCGGCGTGGCCCTGGGCAGCACCCTGGTCGAAGCCTACACCAAAGCCTTTGAGGCCGATTCGGTCTCGGCCTTCGGTGGAATTGTCGCTCTCAACCAACCCCTAGACGCCGCCACCGCTACCGAACTCACCAAAACCTTCCTGGAATGTGTCGTTGCACCCGGCTGCGATCCCGAGGCGGCCCAGATCCTCAGCGCCAAATCCAAAGTCCGGGTGCTCGTCCTGCCCGACCTGCACAGCGGCCCCTCCCAGCTGGTCAAACAAATCGCGGGTGGCTTTCTCGTCCAGCAGGCCGACGACCAGCCCGTCCAGCCAGACCAGTGGCAGATCGTTACCGAACGCCAGCCCACCCCCGCCCAGCTAGCGGAACTGGTGTTTGCCTGGAAGGTCTGCAAGCATGTCAAATCCAATGCCATCGTTGTCACCAACCGGCTCACGACTCTGGGCGTCGGGGCGGGCCAGATGAACCGGGTCGGATCGGTCAAAATTGCCCTAGAACAGGCCGCCGAGCAGTCCCAGGGCGCAATCTTGGCCAGTGACGGGTTTTTCCCATTTGATGACTCGGTGCGCACCGCTGCGGCGGCTGGCATTACCGCCATCGTCCAACCAGGAGGCAGCCTGCGCGATCCAGATTCGATCAAAGCCGCTAACGAACTGGGGCTGGTGATGATGCTCACAGGTGTGAGGCATTTCCTGCATTAGGGCATTGCTAGAGTGTCGAGTTAGATAATCAAACTTGATGATCAAACTCGATCGGCTAACTCGACGGATTGGTTGCCCTAACTCCAGAATAAGGAAGCAGTCCTGGACGATTGGGTAACCATCCCCTCACAGTCTCCTCTGCCCATTTAACGCAACAGCACCCTCACTCCTATGAAGCGCAAAGGATTTGCCACAACCCAGCGCCCTCGGCTAGAGTCCGCAGCCGTATCTCCCTCTCCTGCTGATCAAGTGCAGCCACTCCAACCTTCAACTTCTGAGCCAGCCTCGCCGCCCGAACAGGTCGCGGTGACGCTGCTGCTAACGGGCGGTCAGCAGTATACGCTAGCCATTTCCCCCGCTGATCCTCTGCTCAAGCAGCTCTACGATACGCTGATGTCAGTCGATGGCCCCGTCAAGCGGCTGTTCCAAATCTCAATCCACAACGGGCAGGCCATGCTCGCCTTCCCCAGCGACCGGCTGGTGGGCCTGATCACCGATCCTCCCCTGTTAGTAGAGCAGAACCAGACTGCGCTTGCGGCTGCCCCTGTCCAATCCTCGCTGGTTTCCGAATACCTCCAGCTTGATCAGTTTCTCACCACTGCCGAACACCAGGCTTTGCTCGATTATGTGCAGCAACGCGCAGCCGAATTTGTTCCCACAACCACCTTCAAGAGTGCCGAAAACTATCGGGAGTCCGTAGTTCTCTATAGTTTCCCTGAATTTATGACGCTGATCACCGAGCGCATTCAGGACCGATTACCTGAACTGTTCCAGCGGTTCCACATCGCCCCCTTTCCGGTATCACAGATCGAAGCCCAGCTCACGGCCCACAACGATGGCCAGTTCTACAAAATTCACAACGACAACGGCAGCCAGGACACGGCGACTCGCGAACTCACCTACGTCTACTACTTCCACCGCGAACCCAAAGCCTTCAGCGGTGGCGAGCTGCTGATCTACGATAGCGTGATTCAAAACAACCACTACGTTCAGGCCAGCACCTTCCACACCATTCAACCCCGCAACAACAGCATTGTCTTCTTCCGCAGCCGCTATCTGCACGAAGTACTGCCGATTCGCTGCCCGTCCCAACAGTTTGCTGACAGTCGGTTCACCATCAACGGTTGGATTCGCCGCTAGGGCTTAAGATCAAACGTAAGAGTCAGATAAAACTCAAACAAGGCAGCCGTCCGCCTGACGCGCCTTCCAGCACCCCAGAAGACCTGATCAATCTATGCAGACCCGCCCCACCCCGATCCAGACCACCCCGATCCAGCCAACTGAATATGCCCAGCGTCGAACCCAGCTCATGGCCAAAATCGGCAAGGGCACGGCCATTTTCCGCAGCGCCCCCATGGCGGTAATGCATAACGACGTGGAGTATAACTTCCGCCAGGACAGTGATTTCTTCTACTTGACCGGGTTTAATGAAGCCCAGGCTGTTGCCGTGCTGGCTCCCCACCATGAGGAGCACAAGTTTGTCCTGTTTGTGCAGCCTAAAGATCTGGAGAAGGAAACCTGGAGCGGCTATCGGGTTGGAGTTGAGGCAGCCAAGGCCCAGTTCGGAGCCGACGAGGTCTATCCGATCACAGAACTCGACGAAAAGCTGCCCCAGTATCTAGAAAAAGCCGACCGGATTTTCTATCGCTTGGGTCGCGACAAAGCCTTCAACGAGCGTATCCTGCGTCACTGGCAGCACCAGCTCGCCACCTATCCCAAAAAAGGCTACGGCCCTGTCGCCCTCGAAGACCCGGCTCCGGTCCTGCATCCAATCCGTCAAATCAAAAGCCCAGCCGAACTAGAGCTGATGCGAACCGCTGCCCAGATCGCTGTCGAGGCCCACAACCGGGCTCGCCAGTTCGCCCAACCCGGCGTTTACGAATATCAGGTGCAGGCCGAGATCGAGCATCTGTTCCGGATGCAGGGTGCGATGGGTCCGGCCTACCCATCAATTGTGGCCTCCGGAGCCAACGCCTGCGTCCTGCACTACACCGAAAACACTCGCCAGATCCAGGACGGCGACCTGCTGCTAATCGACGCGGGCTGTGCCTACGAATATTACAACTCCGACATTACCCGCACCTTCCCGGTTAATGGCAAATTTACGCCCGAACAACAAGCGCTCTATGGAATCGTTTTGGAAGCCCAGCTCCAGTCTATTGCTCAAGTCCAGCCCGGTACGCCCTATAAGCAAACCCATGACGTAGCCGTGCGCGTGATTGTCGAGGGCTTGATCGAGCTGGGATTACTGCAAGGCGATATCGAGGAAATTATCAAAGAAGAGAAGTACAAGCCTTTCTATATGCACCGCACCGGCCACTGGCTCGGTCTGGATGTCCACGATGTCGGGGTCTATCAACATGGCGAAACTCCCCACAATCTTGAACCAGGCCAAATTCTGACCGTGGAACCGGGGATCTATATCTCGCCCTACATCAAGCCAGTCGAGGGCCAGCCCGAAGTCGATTCTAAATGGCGCGGCATCGGCATTCGCATCGAAGACGATGTTCTGGTAACAGCTTCTGGCTGCGATGTCTTGACTGCTGGTGTTCCCAAAACCATTGCCGATCTGACAGCTTGACTGCTCCATAAAAAATACCACTCAACCTGAACAAGTTGAGTGGTCACTTCTATCGAATTAATTTGATACTGAACGGCTGCCTAGACGTTAACCAACTCCTGCACCTCGGCCTGTTCGACTAGCTCGCCCTGGAAGGGGTTAGACAGGGGTTGCTCGGCCTCACCCTGCTCCGATTCTTCACCCGTCCGCACAATATCCAGATCAATGTCCAGTACAGTCATTTCTAAACCTGCTCTGGGCACATTGCCATTGCTGGAAATGTAGGGATTGCAGTCGAGATTTCCGGTGCAGATCACGAGCGAACCTTTCTTCAGGTAAGGCAGCATCCGCCATGCCGAAGATTTGGACCAGATTGTCAGCTTCACCGTGAACGACTCCTTGCGGTCGCGTGGCTTTTGCACGTATAGCGTTGCTTCAGCAAGCTGAGCCTTCTCGCCGCTCTTCAAATCCACTGTTTTAACCTGTGCATCAGCAGCCAAATTGCCGCTGACGATCCACTTATTCAGCCCATAACTCGCCATGTGAAGATGCCCCTCCAGGGAAATTTAAGTACTGTCTCAAGTTTCCCTGTATCAAAAGTGCATGAACGATTTTTAATGAAATGCAACAATCGCCGATGCTTAACTGAGCTATCCGAACAGCTGGCTTAATCCTGGTTGCTTTGATCACACCAAATTTGATAAAACCCTGTTGCACAGGTTCTGCCCAGTTTCTCAAACAGCCTTGTCTTATCCTCTTTTCTCGTCCTATCCCGAACTTTGTCATCATATTCCAGTTTTACGAAGCAAAATAGCTTCATCCAACTGAGTAGATGAAGCCTTTTTGAATAAGATACCTGGCACAGAGCTATTTTTGCGGGAGGCTGCCCTCCGACTATCTTTGCCGCGGGTGCGTTTCACGACTCAGTTCGGGATGGATGAGAG
>JBJTUI010000550.1:0-17847 GCA_046080625.1 Elainella sp.
GATGTTCGGGCGACAGCACCATGAACGTCGCTCCCCAAAGCGTATCGGGGCGAGTCGTAAAAATCGGCAAATCATCGCCTGCTGCGGTTTTGAAGACAACTTCAGCCCCAGTCGATTTGCCAATCCAGTTTTCCTGCATCAGCCGCACCCGTTCGGGCCAGCCGTCGAGTTGGGCCAGATCTTGCAACAGCTGCTCGGCATAGTCGGTGATTTTGAAAAACCACTGCTTCAGCAGTCGCCGCTCTACCTTGGCACCCGAGCGCCAGGAGCGGCCTTCGCTATCGACCTGTTCGTTGGCCAGCACCGTCTGATCAATCGGGTCCCAGTTGACAGCAGCCTCTTTCTGGTAGGCCAATCCTGCCTGCAAAAACTCCAGGAAAATCCACTGGGTCCAGCGGTAATAGTCGGGCGAGCAGGTTGTGACTTCTCGCTCCCAGTCGTAGGACAGGCCGAGGCGCTGGAGTTGAGCCCGCATCTGGTCAATATTCTGGTAGGTCCACTGGGCTGGATGAACGCCCCGATCGATTGCAGCATTCTCGGCAGGCAGACCAAAGGCATCCCAGCCCATGGGGTGCAATACCCGGTAGCCCTGCATCCGCCGCACGCGAGCAATCACGTCGGTAATCGTATAGTTCCGCACATGGCCCATATGTAGATTTCCGGAGGGATAGGGGAACATGGACAGCGCATAAAATTTGGGCTTTGTAGTGTCTTCAGGAGTGCGATCAACCCCCTGGGCTGCCCAATGCTGCTGCCACTTTCCCTCAATTTCTGCCGGATTATAACGGGACTCCACGCACTGAACTCCTCTGAATTAGCGAGCGATGTTTACACCATTCTAAAGGAAGGTTGAAAGTTGCAGGTGTGGAAGCCGACAATATTGCCAGACCAAAAGTGCCACACCTGATTGCGCTGGGTCGATGTCATTGAATCGACTCATTCAACTAATCTGGTTTAAGTTCTTGCCGACACCTTGTTCACCCCGACGTTTATCCTGACTCGCCCAGTGGTCTAACCGGTAATGCAGCCAGTCACACCATCGTTTCGAGTATTTGTCTACGGCACCCTCAAGCCGGGGGAAGTCAACTACCACTATTGCCAGTCGGAGGTCTTAGCAGCCCAGCCCGCATTTGTACGTGGCCAGCTCTATGCCCTGCCCTTCGGCTACCCTGCTTTGACGGTTGGCTCAAACCGGGTTTACGGCGTTGTCTTCAGCTTTATTAATTCAGCCGTTCTGACCGCGCTCGACCAATTAGAAGACTATTACCCAGCAAGACCCCACCAGAGCGAATACCTGCGGGTCAAGACCGCCGCCTTCAGCTTGGATGGTCAATCTTTGGGATCTGTCTGGGTCTACCAGATGACTCGCCAGCAGGTCGTTACATCTGGCGGCGTACTGCTGCCCCAAGGTGAGTGGAGCGGTCGCCCTGGCTAGGAGCCAAGCAAAAGAGCTAGAACTGCGCCAGAGGTCAAAACGCTAAGAAGCTCAGAAACCACGGTAGCGGATTGCGAGTTCAACAGAGCTAGCGAACTGGCGCTACTGGAGAGTGGAGTTTCTGAGGCGTTGACTTGGGAATTTCGATTGGCGGGTGGTTCAAGGCGATCATCAGACCTTCACTGGGCACGGCCTCATGCTGACCTGACGTCTGGGTGGGCGCGGTGGCAAGCGAGGGCGCAAACCGCTCCTGGGGCAGAGCATTGAAGAAGGCTCCGACCAGCAGCCCAGCCACAGCCAAACCGCCCCAAACCAAGCGACGAGGCTGGCGTTCCACCCTTGCAGTTACCTGGTTCACAAGCTGCTCGACACTCTGCTCCGAGCGGGCAATTGGCAACATTTGTAAGCCTTGGCGCAGGGATAGGAGGCGGCGATAGAGCTGTTGGGTGCAGCTATCGGTAGCGAGCCAGTCTTCAACCTGGCGACGTTCAACAGCAGTGACCTCACCATCAAGATAGGCGCTGAGTAGTTCAAACCGGTCGCGCTGAATGCCAGAACAGCAGTCTGCCTCTTGCTCTCGGGGGCCGCTAGAAGGATTTGCGCAAGCACCATTTCCATCCAGTCGATGCAGATTTGGCTGAGATGATCTAGAGCCGTTTCGGCTCTCCGGGTCTCGGTCGTCAAATTCGTCAAAATGGTTGCTCATTGTCGAAAGCTCTTAAATTAAACCCTCTTTTAGCGACTTCAATTGTTTCAGGACTTGATTGAGTCGTCAAAGATTTTGCTGGTATTGGGACAAGTTTTTGCAAAACCGCCCGATTTTCTTTGCACTCCTCAAATAGATAGCACCCAAACCACCGAACCGTCGCAACTATAGCATTTGTGCAGCGGCTCAGCGTGAGGGGGAATTACCTCCACTCTCAATGTAGCCCGATCCCCATTGACTGGATTCAACCTCAGGATTCAATGTACTGCTGTAGCTGCTCTTGTAGCCGCTGACGCGCCCGGGCAATTCTCGACTTTACAGTTCCCAAAGAGACCCCGGTGATTTCAGCAATCTCTTCATAGGCCATGCCTTCAATCTCACGTAGCACAATTGTGGTTCGGAACACTTCCGGCAGGTCGGCGATGGCGCGGCGCAGCTGCTCGTAAAATTCCTGGGTTGCCAACTCTTCGGCGGGGCCAGGGGCATCGGCAGCAATTTCCCAGTCTAGTTCGCCATCGTCAACCGTTCTGGGTGCATCCAAAGACAGCGGAGACGCAATGCGCTTGCGTTTGCGCAGCTCGTCATAAAACAGATTGGTGGCGATCCGGCTCAGCCAGCCTCGAAACTTGACTGGCTCCTGCAGCCGCTTAATATTGCGATACACCCGAATCCAGACCTCCTGGGAGAGGTCAGCCCGATCTGTCCAGTCGGGGGCCAAATGGTAGAGCAGCTTTTCCACATGGGGATGGTAGCGCCGCATCAGCTCAGCAAAAAAGTCCTTGCGAGGTCGCAGACCAACCTGACACTGCAAAATTAAGTCGTAGTTGGACAGTCTTTCCGCCGAAACAGGCTTGTAGGGTTCAATAGCTTCAACTGCTGACCAGGATACTGGAAGAGATTCACTGCTCATGGACAGAACTTGACTTTGAGGAGTTTCGCTTCTAAACGACGCTGACATAGGATGTGAGGTTCCCCTAACGAACAATGGAAATCGATCGAGCAAGTCTTCGCGAACAAACTCAGCCAAATTTTGCGCTGCCTTCCCAGGACTCGCGTCCACCAATAGGACGGTTTTCGCTCTGGACATCTGCCCACACTATTGCAGAGATTGACGGTTTAGCTAGTGATCAGGGCATGGTCCAATTGAAAACGCTGAGCAGTCGGGCTGGGCTTCGGTCCAAACCAAAGTTCTAGACTAAAGTTCTGGGCCGTCGTTTTGGGCAATTTAGGGGCATCTCGGGCTGGAGATGTTGATGCAACTAGCCAGATCTGGGAGAATCCTCAGCATCTGCCCTCCCGATCCCATCCTGCTCGGCTGAGCTACAGGACTTCAGTTGAGCCTCGATCACAGGTTTTTTACCCGATTGCTCTTTTTACCCAATTGCTCACCCAGATTTTCCAACAGCGCATTCTATCAGCCAGAACTCTATGCAAGACCCTATGCAAGACTCCACTGACTACACCTACCTCACCTTCTATTACTTAAACGGCCAGACAGAATCTTTCATGATTCCCAACGGCCTAGATGACACAACCCAGCAGGATCTGCGAATTGAGGTGCGCCACATCCTCCAGAAAGACTGGTGGCTGATCAATCTGGACGAGCAAACCGTGATGGTTAATATTGCCAACGTCGTCAAGGTTGAAGTCAAACCTGCCCTGACTCAGCTGCAAGGAGAAGGGATTTTCTCAAACGCCGAGCGGATCACTGCACTCAACCGAGGCCGTTAGTCTGGGGCGCGTTCGCGGCTTCTCCACCCCGGCCCTGCACCGTCCATTTTCCCAACCCACAGGACAGTTTTTTATGCCAGCCTCTCACTCTACCAGTCCACCCAAAGTCAGCCTGATCCGGGCCACGTCCTACGATTCTGCGGCACTGACCCAGTCGATCCAGGATTTGCTAGCTCCCCTGGGGGGCATATCAGCCTTTGTGAAACCTGGCGACCGGGTTTTGCTCAAGCCCAATTTGCTGACGGGGGCACGTCCAGGGCGGGAATGCACGACTCGACCCGAGGTAGTGTACTGCGTGGCCCAGCTGGTACAGGCCGCCGGAGGGCAGCCTTTTATTGGGGACGGGCCTGCTTTTGGCAGCGCCAGAGGTGTAGCGTTAGCCAACGGCTACGAGGCGATTGTTGAAGAGCTGAAGCTGCCAATTATCGATTTTCAGGGCCGTCGCTATGAGACCGCAGAGCAGACTAGCGCTGGTTTCAACAAGCCTGAATTCTCCCACCTGCTGCTGTCCAAAGAGGCAATGGAAGCCGATGTGGTGATCAACTTGCCCAAGGTGAAATCGCATGTGCAGCTCACCCTGACCCTGGGGGTGAAAAACCTGTTTGGCTGCGTCCCCGGCAAAATGAAAGCCTGGTGGCATTTAGAGGCGGGTAAGGACAGCCAGCGCTTCGGCACTATGTTGGTTGAAACGGCCCGCACGATCAGCCCAGAGCTGACTATTTTGGATGGCATTATTGGCCACCAGGGCAATGGCCCCAGCCAGGGTGAGCCCCGTTCCCTCGGCCTGCTAGCGGCCTCCAGCAACGTCTTTGCCCTCGATCGGGCCATGTTGGAGATCCTGGCCACCGATCCTGCGCAGGTGCCGACCGTCGCGGCCTCCCAACGGCTGGGGCTCTGTCCCAAACTCAGCGAAATGCAGTTTCCGCTGCTGTCTCCTAGCGAACTGCGGGTTGAAGACTGGAAGCTGCCCGACCACTTGATGCCGATCGACTTTGGCCTGCCGCGCGTGCTCAAATCCACATTCCGGCATCTCTACATTCGCTTCATCAAGGAGCCCTTCAAAGCCTACGCAGCCCGCTAGTCGAAAGCTGAGGTCGAAAGCTGAGTCTGAGCTAGCGGACTTTGGTCGCCTCCAGCTTGCGTTCGCTAATATTAGCGGCATCGACCGTGGTGGCGCTGATTGTGGTAGAACTCGGTGTCACAATTCCACCCGAAATCACGACCTTGAAAGCATCCTCAATCGACATGGCCAGCGACAGGGCTTCCCGTTCTGGCACAATCGCATACCAGCCCGTAGTTGGATTGGGCGTCGTCGGAATAAACACACTCAGCATGGCTTCCGAGAACTGGGCCTGAATCTGGGGACTCAGGGCACCCGTCACAAAAGCAACTGACCAGACGCCAGATCGGGGATATTCGACCAGAACCACTCGCCGGAAGCGGCCATTTGAATCGCGCAGCAGGGTTTCTAGCAGCTGCTTCAGGGTTTTGTAGACCGAGCCAGCCAGCGGGATCGCTTGCAGCAGTCGCTCGCCCAGATCTAGCAGCCAGCGTCCGGCGATGTTGCGGGCCATCAGCCCAATCAGCAGAATGCTCAGCAGGGGCACGGCCAGCCCGACCGTGAGGTTAAGCAAGTTGAGGGCAATCGGATGGAGGTCATGCAGGGGGTTGAGCTGCTTGGGAATGCGGGTCAAAACGTTGATTACCCAGGCTGCTGAGGTGATCGATAGCCAGATTGTGGTTGCAATCGGAATCACAACGAGCAGTCCGGCAATCAAGTCGTTTTTGAGATCTTGCTTCCAGCGTTGCAGTAGCGACATACCTTGACCCTGTGTTGCTTAGCCTTGTTGCCCACCCTATTCTCCAACCCCATTGGGATCAGAGCTGGACTGCTCTAGTTGTAAATCTTATTAAGAAATGTTGCAAGTCTCTTCGATACATCCAAGCGCTATTGCAGGCATCGACCGACAGTCAGGCCACTGGTGTTTGAATAGTCTCCTCGATCCCGCTAGATTGAGCTGTGGTTGATTGCGCTTGAGCGGCAAGCTGTGGCTCCAGGCTGGGCAGCGGCATATGCTTGATTTCCCAAACTTTTAGCAGAATCAGATACTCGTAGAACATCTGCAAAATGCACCAGGTGAGGCCAGCATAGCCGTCCCAGCAGCCTCCCAGGCCGAAATACATATAGAAGAACCGCACAATAGGCCGCAGGGGCACCCGCAGCGACAGATCCTTGAGAGCCCGGCGGCGCTCGATTTCTGTGCTGCCAAAGAACAGGTGTTTCCAGTTCACTGAGCCATTTTCGAGCTGTCGAATTGTTTCGTGGGCTTCATCTGTAGAGTAGCGATTGTGTTTGTCAAGCCAGCGACTAAAACCCTTACCGCAGGTGTAGTGGGGATAGGTTTCCTTCAGAGCCGCTGTAGGCCCATCACAAACCTCACGCTCTGTGTGGCCGTAGTCGCTAAACCAGACCTTGCCGTGGCGAAACAGCCGCATCTGATAGCGCGGGTACTGGGTGCAGTAGCGAATCCAGCGGCCCATAAACATGACACGCTCAGCCACATAGAAGCCAATGTAGCGCTGCTCCTCCGTCTGAGCTGCAATCGCCTCTAGGCACTCGTGAAACAGTTCGGGGGGCATCCGCTCATCCGCTTCCAGGATGTAAACCCAGTCATGTTTGGGGGCGATAGATTCCAGCATCCAGGTGCGCTGCTTGCCGTGACTTTCAAACCGATGCTGCACCAGCCGAACCGGGTAGCGCTGGGCAATTTCCACCGTGCGGTCGCTGCTGCAAGAGTCAACCACAATCACATCGTCGGAGAGCAGGGCCGATTCGATGCAGTCGGCGATGTCGAGTTCTTCGTTGTAAGTGAGGATGTAGATCGAAAACATAATTTACAGGAGCGCCAAAGCAGATCTCCCAAAACCCGCTTGACCGCAGGTCATCGCGGACTCAACGCGGGCTCATGGAAATCAGTAAAGAGTTTGGTTAGACGTTTTGGCAGAAAATTTTGCGACGGTCAGCTTTTACACAGCTGTCTTTTCCCAAAGCCGACTCGGCTGAAGGCTAGCCTAACTGCCGCACATTTCTCAGACCCGTCCAGCCCAGCGTAATAAAACCGACAGCGAGCAGCAGACTGCCAATGCCTACCCGCAGGCCCGATTTGAGGTCAGTCGTTTTACGAGAATCCTGAGCCTGCTGTTTCCGGGTGCCAATTTCGGTTTGCAGCTGGGTGCGCAGTTCGTCTTCCTGCTTCTTAAGAAAAGGTTCTACCGAATTGGGGTTGGTCTTGAAGCCTTTTACCAGATTGGCCTGCTCCTGGGTGAGCTGATTGTTTTGCACCAGCTGACTGATCTGAGCATCGGTAGCGGTAAGGAGCTGATTAATCTGCTGCCGCCGACTTTCGATCTCGGTGGTTAACCGCTGGTTGAGCTGGGTTTCAGCCTCTTTGGCCTGATCATTTACCTGCTGAATTGCAGCTTGATTGGCCAACCGCACGTTATTCAGATGAAATGGAAACGCCAGCACATAGACTAGACCCAGAATGCTGGCCAGCAGCAAGGCCCAAAAGCGCGGATCTTGCCAGAGGGGGCGCTGTCTTGGCTCCGACTCGTCTAGACTAAACCCGGTGAGAAATAGAACGATTCCCACCAGCGGCACAATGCCCCGATCTACCACAGAGGTAACAAAATCAATCTGCCACTGCTGATCGCCGAACTGGTAGGGCATGGGCAAAACCAGGATATCGAGCAGTGCTGCCAGGGTGATGATCAACCCAACAATCTTGAGAATGTTGGCTACGAGGGCAGGAACCGAACGACTGCTGGAGAGTTTTTTAGAAGTCATGACAAACCTGGATTAATTCGACAGAGAGACGCAAGAGGCAGCAGGTAGAACTGGCGAAATACTCGGCATTGTCCACCGGAATAAGCTTGACTGCCCTACAAGGGTTGATCAGCAGTTCTGGTAAGCGGGATCAGTCAAGACAGCAGAACTGAGATTGGGCTTACCTGGAGCAGTAGTGACTAGAGCAATGAATGACTCGCAGTTCAGCCTTAGAGTGCCCCAGGATCAGCATCACTCAACAGCCACGCCAGCAGGAATCTATGGTCACGGGCGTCTGCGGTCAGAAGCGTCGCGGGCGTGACCGGCACTGGACGATTCGAGTTGGATGATTCGAGCTGGAATAGCTGGAACTTATAGTAGCAAGATTCCAGCCTCGAACCGATTGTTTGACTCGATGGGTATTAAATGACGGGTACTGACGGCAATCTTAAGGAATGCTGATCGATCCTGACTGCTTCAGCGGCATTGACTACAGTGATACCTGAGGAATTTTCGTCTCGCTTAGCGATTTGTGAAACACAGGAGCAGCCAGAATGGGAACTAAAACGGTTGAGGTGTTTGCCGATAAATCGGCCCTGATTCAACGCTCGCTGCAACTGGTGTTAGAGAAGCTGGAGGCAGCGGTAGCCGAGCGCGGGCAATTTACGCTGGCCCTGGCAGGAGGCAGCACGCCCAAACCACTCTATGAAGCTCTGGCGCAGCAGGATCTGGACTGGGAGAAAATTCAGGTACTGTGGGGGGATGAGCGCTATGTGCCGCCCGATCATCCTGACAGCAACGAGGGCATGGCTCGGGCAGCTTGGTTGAACCATGTGCCGATCCCAGCTGTAAATCTGTATCCGATGCCGACTGATGAAGCCGATCCGACTGTGGCGGCCCAACGCTATCAGCAGGAATTGCAGAGCCTATTTCAGGTCCAGCCCGGAACCTTCCCGGCCATCGATCTGATTCTGCTGGGCATCGGCGATGATGGCCACACCGCTTCGTTGTTTCCCCATACGGCAGCGCTTCAGGTGGAGGACCAGCTCGTGACCGTGGGAAACAAGGACGGTCAACCGCGAATCACGTTAACTGCTCCCCTGATCAACCAGGCTCGGACGGTCTCGTTTATGGTGGCTGGAGCCAGCAAGCGTCCAGCCCTGAGGGCGATCTTCTCCGAGTCGGCAGACAGCTTAGAATATCCGGCCCGATTGATTCAGCCCCAGGGAGAACTGTGGTGGCTGCTCGATCAGGCTGCAGGCGAGGAGGTGCAGAGTCTGCGGTTTTAAGAGCTAGAGCTGCGACAATCTGCTCCTAGCTTGAGTGACAGCGTTTGGAAAGTCACCGTTTTGACAAGGTGTATGATGGAATCGACAATTCCGTGTAAGCTGCGCTATTCAACGCCGAGCCCTAGGGGAGCCACGCATGATCGTTTGCCCTAATTGCAATCACCAAAACCCAGATGCCGCTATTCAGTGTGAAGCCTGCTACACGCCCTTACCTGAAATGACGACTTGTCCCAGTTGCGGAACCTCCGTGCAGGCCGATGCTAGCTTCTGCGGCCAGTGTGGATTTAATTTACGGGAAGCAGCTCAAACGCAACCCGCTGCCAGGTCTGAGATTAGCGCTGAGACCAGCCCTGAAACTAGCTCTGAAACCAGCGAGGCGAGCATCACAGCCGGTACGCTGACCAGTGAGCCTGGGGGTTCTTCCCTGCCCGCTCCCGATCCGGCCTTCGAAATTCCAGCCCTGTCTCCGCTAGAGCCCCTGGTCACACCTGCTTCGCTGTCTGAACTGACAGGAACTCCTTCTGAAGCTGAACCGACAACACCAGAAGCGGAGAGCAAGCTGTCGCCAGTGTTTGGGTCTACAGCAGAACCTGCCCCATCCCCCGAGCCTGCTGTAGTGAGTTCATCCTCTGTAGCTCCAGCCGTTGCGTCAAGCTCCTCGCCTATGTCTTCCGCTACTGGTTCACAAACCCAACTTCAAACCCAGACCGCTCGTTTGCTGCATGTGCAGACTAACACAACCGTTGAATTACCCGGCAATCTGGCCGTGATTCACATTGGCAAACCAAACGACCGAATTCCACCCGACGTCGATGTGTCTGGATTTCCCCATTCGGAGATTGTCTCTCGCATCCATGCCGATATCCGAGTCGAGGGAGATATTTTTTATATCGAAGACGTGGGCAGCTCAAACGGCACCTACATCAACAACGCACCCCTGCCCAGCGGCAATCGCCATCGCCTTCGTCCGGGCGACCGGATCGCTCTGGGAAAAGGCGATAAAGTTACCTTTTTATTCCAAATTTCTTGACAGGCGGTAGTGGTTATTCGTGAGACAACATAGGATATAAAAGTGCTTACAGCAACATTCAGTCCTCAGCGGTCTGAAGACTGTCTCCTCCCAACGTAGATTGTGCCTGTGTGATTATTCTTTCTCTCCTGCACCCGATTAAGCAAATCCCAGTTCAGGTCTGGACATTTCCGCACGAGTCTGTGATTCGGATTGGTCGGGCTACAGATAATCAGGTCGTTTTATACAGCGCGGTTGTATCTCGTCGTCACGTTGAACTACGGCGAACCGGCCTGACTTGGGAGGTCTTCAACCTGGGCACGAACGGCACCTATGTAGACGGCAAAAGGATTACCCAGATGGCCATTACCGACGGGGCGGTGCTGCGGCTAGCCCGCTCTGGTCCCAATATTCAGGTACGCATTGGCGAATCGGCGCTGAAGGAGATTGCCGAAACCCTACCAGCTTCGCGAGTCTTACAGTCGCGCCTAGAAGGGCCGATGGTGCCAACCGAAGTGACTGGCCACCCGGCAGCTCTGGAGGAGCGAGAACATCAGACCGACGAAACTCAGGCTCTGTCGGAGATTAAGCCTCTAGCCTGAGCCTAAATCAACCAGGTCAATCTAGATTGAAAGCCTACAGCAATTGCAGCAGTCGCAGTTTCAGGAGCAAGATGTCCTAGGTAGGTTCATGGCCCATGGGCTGGTTCGGCCACAGCTCTCGTCTGGCTCCGATCTAGCCTCTCTATCACCTCAGCTTATGCAGATTTATCTCGACCACAGCGCCACTACACCTACTCGCCCCGAAGTCATCGCCCTGATGCAGGACGTGCTGAGCCGCGATTGGGGCAACCCCTCTAGCCTACACAGCTGGGGTGCGAGGGCCGCCACGCGATTAGAGCAGGCGCGGCTCCAGGTAGCTAGCCTAATCAATGCGGCGTCCGATTCGATCATCTTTACCTCAGGCGGCACAGAAGCCGACAATCTGGCAATTTGGGGAATCGCTCGTCGCTATGTTCGGCCCCAACACCTGATCATCTCCCAGGTCGAACATTCCGCCGTGGCTGAACCCGCACGGCTTCTGGAGCAACAGGGCTGGCAGGTGACCCGGTTGCCTGTAGATGCCGTAGGCCACATCGATCCGCTTAGCTTGAAAGCCGCGCTCCAGCCTAATACGGTGCTGGTATCGTTGATCTATGGCCAGAGTGAAGTCGGTACGGTTCAGCCGATCGAAGCACTGGGGCAGATTGTTCAGACCCACGGAGCCCTGTTTCATACCGACGCAGTTCAGGTTGCCGGTCGTCTGGTGCTGGATGTTCAAAGCTTACCGGTTGATTTGCTGTCGATCTCTAGCCACAAAATCTACGGGCCGCAGGGAGCGGGGGCACTCTACGTCCGGCCTGGTCTGGAGCTAGTGCCGCTGCTGGCCGGTGGTGGACAAGAATTCCGACGGCGATCGGGCACAGAGGCTCTGCCCAACCTGGCTGGATTTGGCCTTGCAGCTGAGCTAGCTGCACAGGAGATGGAAGCCGAAACGCCTCGCCTACAGCAACTGCGCGATTACCTGTTTGATCAGCTCGCGGCTGTTCCCCAACTGATCCCGACTGGCGACCGCCTGCATCGCCTGCCTCACCATGCCAGCTTCTGCCTAAAGGGCGCTAACGCTGAAGGGGAAGCCCTCACCGGTAAGACGCTGGTCCGCCAGATGAACCTGGCCGGAATTGGTATCAGCTCTGGGTCTGCCTGCAATAGCGGCAAGCTGGTTGCCAGCCCGACCCTGCTGGCCATGGGCTACAGTGAACAGGCAGCCAAGGCAGGAATTCGGCTGACGCTGGGCCGCACCACAACCGCAGCCGATATCGACTGGACGGTACTGGTGTTGAAGCAGATGTTGGATCGACTCACCGTAGCCCAAACGGACTTTGTTCCCCTACAGTCGCACCATTTTGAGCCGAGCCCTGTAGCGAAAGTTTAAGCTTTGATTCGGTATGGCCTGAGACAGTTCTGGGTACCATGATCTTGAGTGATGGCTTGATTTGCTGCAAAATCGTTCGGTCAAGCGCTACCCTTCTGGCATCCGCCGGTTTTGCCATCCCCGGGCCTGCCAAGGATCACAATTCTTTATTTCTCGTCCTGAGTGCCTCCCATGCAGACCGCTGCCTTCCATGAGCAATTTCCCCTGTTCAACGCCGCCAGTCCCGAAACTGTTGATTGGCTGCTATCGATTGCGGTTGAACACGAATATCCCGCCGAGCGGGCCGTTTTGATGGAAGACGCCTGGGGGAACGCGGTCTACTTCATCGAGTCGGGCTGGGTCAAGGTGCGGCGTCACGCGGGCGAAGGCGTAGTGACGCTGGCAATTCTAGGCCAGGGCGATTTCTTTGGCGAGATGGCGATCCTGGACGAGTCGCCCCGCTCTACCGACGTGGTGGCCCTCTCTTCGGTGCGGCTTTTGAGTATTTCGGCCCAGCGCTTCATCCAGACCCTGTTCCGCGACTCGCAGCTCCACCACCGCATGCTGCAACTGATGGTGAGACGGTTGCGACAGACCAACTACCGGTTTCAGTTGCGCCATCAGCCGCCTGCCATCAAGCTGGTGAATACGCTGGTCGGCCTGGGTGAAACCTACGGTGTGGCCAGTTCGCAAGGCACCGAAATTTTTAATATTCCGCTGCAAGATCTGGCTGATGTTAGCGACATCAGCGTGGATGAGGCAACTCGAATAATGGATAAGCTGGTCAGCAAAGGCTGGGTGCGGATTGCGCCAGAGCGTCAGGCGATTGATTTGCTAAACCTCAAGCAGCTGGCCCATCTGGCGGCCCGCAGCTAGGCCGCAGATTTCTGCTGAAGGTAGCTCTGCTCGGGCAAGTTCAAGACTCGCCGCAGCGCTAGAGGCAGATTGTCGGTTTGAGTCGCAACTGATAGGGTTGAGAAACCTAGCTTCTCTCACCGCTCGAAGCCGATGACAGAAACCACCCAGATCCCTCGCCAGTTTAGCCCTGATCTGCCTGCCCAAAACCACCTAACGCTGCACTATCAGGTAGCTATGCCCTCACCAGAGTCACATCTGTTTGAGGTAACGCTGCAAATCAACGGCTGGCAGGAGGCCACGCTAGATCTAAAAATGCCGGTCTGGACGCCCGGTTCCTACCTGGTGCGAGAATACGCAAGGCACGTCCAGAATTTCAGCGTTGACGACTCCCTGGCCTGGAGCAAGCTGAGCAAAAACCACTGGCAGATTGCTACCGATGGCCTGAGCGAAATCACCCTGCGCTATCAGGTGTTTGCCAACGAGCTGACCGTGCGCACCAACCATCTGGACGCCAGCCACGGCTATTTCAACGGAGCCGCCCTGTTTTTCTATGTGCCGGGGCACCAGCAGGAGCCGATTCGAGTCACGATTCAGCCACCGCCCCAGTGGCGCGTCTCAACCCCACTGCCGCCCGTTGTTGGACAACCAAACAGCTTCGAAGCGCCCGATTTCGATACGCTGGTGGACTCGCCGTTTGAGATTGGCCAACATCAGCTCTACGACTTTGAGGTGTTGGGCAAACCGCATCAGCTGGCGATTTGGGGCCAGGGTAACGCCGATCCGGGCCAGATTGTAGCTGACACGGAGAAAATCATTCAAACCGAGGCTGCTCTGTTTGGTGGGATTCCCTACGACAACTACCTGTTTATCCTGCACCAAACGGCCCAGAGCTTTGGCGGGCTAGAGCACAAAACCTCCTGCTCGCTGATCTATCCCCGATTTGGCTTTCAGGCCGAGGAATCTTACCAGCGGTTCATGCAGCTGGTAGCCCATGAGTTTTTCCACCTGTGGAACGTGAAGCGGATTCGGCCCAAAGCCCTGGAAGTGTTCGACTACGATGCCGAAAACTACACGCCCTCGCTTTGGTTCAGCGAAGGCACCACCAGCTATTACGACGTGATTCTGCCGTTTCGGGCCGGAATCTACGATGCCCGCACCTGTTTGCGGCTGTTGGGTAAGGAAGTTACCCGGTTTTTGACCACCCCTGGCCGACAGGTGCAGCCCCTGAGCGAGTCGAGCTTTGACGCCTGGATTAAGCTATATCGTCGCGATGCCAACAGCGATAACAACCAGATTTCCTATTACCTGAAGGGCGAAATGGTGTCGCTGCTGCTGGATCTGCTGATTCGGGCCAGACATGCCAACCAGCGCTCTTTAGACGATGTGCTGCGGCAGCTGTGGCGCGAGTTTGGCCAGCCGGAAGTTGGCTTTACCCCAGAGCAGCTAGAGGCCGTGATTAGCTCGGTGGCCGACATCGATCTGACGAATTTCTTCCAGCACTGTCTGCACAGCACAGAAGAATTGCCTCTGGACGAGTATCTAGAGCCGTTTGGCCTGCAAATCCTGCCCGAATCAACAGCCGGGCTACCGCCCTTTCTGGGCCTAAATGCCAGCGCTGACGGCGGGCGAGAGCTGATTCGGTTTGTAGAATTTGGCTCCCCGGCCCAACAGGTAGGCATTGACCCAGACGACGAGCTGTTGGCCCTAGACGGAATTCGGGTCAAGGCTGGTCAGCTGGCCGATCGCTTGAAGAACTACCGTCCGGGCGATACAATTCAGCTCACCGTTTTTCATCAGGATGAACTACGCACCTACCCGATCCAGCTAGCCGCGCCCCGCCCTAAGACCTATCAGATCGGGGTAGTTGACTCGCCTTCGGCAGCCCAGAATCAAAACTTCCAGGGCTGGCTGGGAATTCCCCTTTCAGCGCTGGTCTAGTCTCGACCAAACCGATACCGGGCTGGCACTAAGCTGGCACTCAACTGGGCGTCAAGCTGGTCAGGATCAAGTTTGGGAGGAGCCTGCCAAAACTAGCAAGATCTGGTATTTTGCAAAGGGGCAGAGTAGGATCTCAACTAGCGTTTGGCAATGCCGACAACCGAGGTAGTGGCAACAACCGAACTTTCGAGAGGGTGCAGTGTTCGGATAGGCCATCTCTGATGAGCCAGTTGACCCAGATGAGCCAGTTGTTCAGGCCAGCTGATTAAGCCATTGCAAGGGGTTGCGATTTTAGTCCTACAGCAATTTGGCTCAATCCAAGGCTAACTTGCAACCATCATTCAGGTAGCCGTGACTAGGTACAGGAAAGCTGGGTGCAGAACATGGTTGCAGAACAAGGCTGGGTGCAGGACAGAATCAGCCGCCAGTTGAGCCAAGCGATGTTATTGATTGGGGTGAGGTATGCCCGGAGATTACGGAACACCTGATCGTCAAGGCGGTCGTTCACAGCCAGCTGCGCAAAAGCTACCCGTTCAGGGCAGGCCGTCACCAACGGTGGCTTCGACGACCTCTGACCCCGTTTCGGCCAGTTCTAGCCGCCCGCCAGCAGCTGTGGCTGCCTCCACCCCGAACAGACGCCGCTTGCGCCTGCGAATGCCCAAAAGCTGGCTGTTTTGGGGTGTAACGGTCATGATTGGCTTCAGTGGCCTAGGCGTCCTGTCGGCAACAGCGCTACTGCGATTGCCCACCTTGCCTAACTGCCCCGCGATTTTTTGGCCCACGGCCTCGGCCTCCTTGCGGATGTATTGCGCCCAGCTCGCTGCTGACAAGCGCACGGCTAAAGATCTGCTGCGGGCGATTGCCCTCGTGAATGCCCTGCCCCCAGATCACCCGCTGCGGCCAGAAATCAACCGCAATATTGAGCTGTGGTCTGAAGAAATTCTGGTTCTGAGCGAGGAAGCATTCCAGGCTGGCGACCTGGAGAAAGCCATTTCCACCGCCCGCAAGATCCCCGAAACCACACCAGCTCATACCAAGGTGGAGAGCCGGATTGCCCAGTGGGAGGCGACCTGGAAGAAAGCGGAAGGCATCTACGACAAGGCCGAGCAGTTTTTGAAAGATGAGAACCTGCGCCAAGCCTTCCGGACTGCCACCCAGCTGCTGGACGTGGGCAACCAATATTGGGAAACCACCAAGTACCGGGAAATCAACGATTTGATCGTGGCTACGCGCCTCGATAGCAACAAAATCGACAAGGCCAAGGGGCTGTCGGAGCAGGGCGGCCTGAAGAATTTGCTGGCGGCGATCAAGCTGGTAGAAGAGATCAAGCCCGAAAGCCACCTCTATGTCAAGGTCCAGGGCCTAATCACCGAGTTTAGTCGCGACATGCTATCGCTGGCCGAAGCAGCTCTGGATCGGCGGCAGTATGACGAAGCCCTGAACATCACTCGTCAGATCCCCGACCAGGCCAAGCTGGGAGAAGAAATTCGCGACTTTAATATGATCGCCGAGGCCCAATCTCAAGCCTGGGGCGGTATGGTACCCGATCTGGAGGCAGCAATTGTCGCGGTACAGCGGATCAAGTCAGACCGTCCTCTCTATGGCAAGGCACAGCAGCTGATCAGCGATTGGCAGGCCGAGATTCAGGACGTGGCGGTGCTAGAGCGAGCTCGCCAAATTTCCCAACCGGCTACAACGGGCGACCTGAGGGCGGCGATTGCCGAAGCCCAGCGGATTCCGTTTGGCAACCCGCGCCGCGAGCAGGCCGAGCAGGAGATCAGCCGCTGGCAGCAGCAGATTGAAACGTCGGAAGACCAGCCGTTTTTGGATCGGGCGACCCAGTTGGCCAATGCAGGCAATTTGCAGGCGGCAATCACCGAAGCAGGCCGGATCAACCCAGGTCGGGCTCTGTATGAAGAGGCCAGCAGCAGCATTGACCAATGGACAACCCAACTCCAGCGAGGCCAGGATTTACCCCTGCTGGATCGGGCGCGGCAGCTGGCCAATGGCGGTGATCTGTCTGGGGCAATCGCGGCGGCCCAGCAAATTGGCGGCGGGCGCAGCCTCTACGGCGAAGCCCAATCGGACATTTCGGGCTGGTCGAACCAGCTAGAGCAGAGTCAGGATCAACCGCTGCTCGATCAGGCCAGACAGCTGGCACGTCAGGGGGATATTAGCGGGGCAATTGCCGTTGCCCAGCGCATTGAATCAGGGCGGGGTCTGTATGACGAGGCCCAGGGCGAGATTCAGCAGTGGCGCAGTCAAACCCAGGGCCAGGATCAGCTCAACCAGGCCTACAATGCGGCCCGGATAGGCACCCCGGCTATGCTGGCCGCCGCAATAGAAATCGCCCAACAGGTGCCAAACAGCAATCCGGCCCGTTTGGAAGCCAACCAGGCGATTGACCAGTGGAGCTACCAGCTGTTGCAAATGGCCCAATCGCAGGCCCAGCTGAATCCAGCCGCCGCCATCGCCATTGCCGAACGGATTCCGGCGAACACCGCAGCCTATGCTACGGCTCAGCAGCAGATTCAAAGCTGGCGGCGGTAGGGCATCAGGAAGTTCAGCTGGCTGAGCCTATGGGGCGATCCAGACACCTAGCCGTAGTAGCTGCGGTACCAGTCCACAAAGCGAGCAATGCCCGCCTCGATTGAAGTGGCGGGTCGGAACCCGACATCCCGCATCAAATCATCGACATCGGCGTAGGTGATCGGCACATCACCAGGCTGCATTGGCAGAAACTGCTTCTGGGCGGTTTTACCCAGGGCGGCCTCGATCACTTCGATAAACCGACCCAGGGTCACGGGCTGATTGTTACCAATGTTGTAGAGCTTGTAGGGGGCAGCTGCGCTCGGATGGGAAGCCATGGCGGTGGCGGCAGGCGGTTTCTGCATCACCCGCACCAAACCCTCGATCACATCATCGACATAGGTAAAGTCGCGCTGCATGTCGCCGTGGTTATAGACCTCAATTGGCTGGCCCGCCTCAATCGCTTTGACAAACTTGAAGTAGGCCATGTCGGGGCGGCCCCAGGGACCATAGACCGTGAAAAAGCGCAGGCCCGTGGTTGGGATCTGGTAGAGATGGCTGTAGGTGTAGGCC
>JBJTUI010000551.1:0-22108 GCA_046080625.1 Elainella sp.
GAGATCTCCAAGCAAAGAATGATCCAACGGCTAGAGTAATTTTCTGAGGATCTCGACAAGCTCTCTTGGTGGTCAATAGGCGCTGAATCTATTGACCGCCAAACCCCTACTGGATCAATCTTTCGTTGGAGGTCTCTAAAAGCTGCTCATGGGTGCCCAGTTCCACAACCCGGCCCTGATCTAACACGGCAATTTGGTCAGCCTTTTGTACAGTCGAAAGCCGATGGGCGATCACGAGCGTTGTGCGGTTGTGGCTGAGAGTCTCAATGGCTTCCTGCACCAATCGTTCCGAAACCGTATCCAAGGCGCTGGTTGCCTCGTCAAGAATCAAAATTTCTGGATCTTGCAGCAGAGCACGGGCAATGGCGATCCGCTGCCGCTGTCCACCTGATAGCAGTACACCCCGATCGCCAATTTCCGTTTCAAAACCCTGGGGAAGCTGGATAATAAATTCGTAGGCATTGGCTCGCTTCGCAGCTTCAATAATCTGATCATCGGTGGCCGATGGACAGCCGTAGGCGATGTTTTCCCGCACTGACATATTGAAGAGAAAGGTATCTTGATTGACGATCCCCATCGCCTGTCTCAGGGTTCTGAAGTCAAGATCGCGCAGATCTTGGCCATCAATCAGGATTGCTCCTTCTAGCGGATCGTAGAAGCGGGGCAGCAGATCAGCCAGCGTGGATTTACCCGCACCAGAACTTCCTACGAGGGCCAGCGTGGTGTTGCGGGGCAGATAGAGATCGATACCTTTCAAGATCTGTTTTTGCTGTCCCGGATAGCCAAAAACAATCTGCTTGAAATGAATCCCTGTTTCCAGAGTTTTAAAGGGCACGGAGCCATTCGCCATAAACGTCTTATTGCTGCGACTCAGGAAATGAGTCGAAATTTCAAGACTAGGCGAAACGCTAGCTAACTGGCTGCGGGCTCCGTTAAGCTGCGAAATCAAAGGCAGAGTGCGAAACAGAATAAACAGGTAGGTGAGTAGAATGGCAGAAAAGGCCTCAACTTGACTGCCCAGATAGGTGCGACCAATAAAGACAATGCAGAGCAGAGCAATCACACCGGTAATTTCGCTAATTGGATCAATTAGTGAAGCCACAGCCTGGAGCTGAAACTCGGCCTGCTCTCGACGAATGATTTGCTTCCTGACCCGCTGGAATTCCTGCGCTTCAGTCGCGCTAGACCGCACCAGCCGCATCCCGTATAGGATATCGAGAATTCCAGAGGAGTAATTTCTAGAGGCTTCAGAGAACTGTTTGCCAAATTTCTTGGAGCGGGCAATATTCCCCTGATTTACAAATGCGACAACCAGCAGAAGCAGTGTTGCAATCACCGTTAGCTGCCAGGATAAGGATATTAAAATACAAACGAAAACCAAAACTGTTATTAAAACTGTCGCAGTGCGAGTAATAATGCTGATAATACTGGAAGCCCTAGACAGCTCATTATTCAACCGGTTGCTGATATCGCCAACTCCGGTTTTGACAAAATAGTCAATATCTACATCCAGCAATAGCTGCAATCCGGTTTCTCTAAGATCGTTGGCCGTGACGCGCTTCAGCCGCCCAGAAACTAGCGCGTTACAGTAGGAAGCCAAATTCTTCAGAACCAGCATCAGTAGAATGGCACCAGTCATCAGGAACAGGTTGTAGTCACCAGCGCCGTTTTGAAACGGCGAAAGCAGCGATTGAATTATCGGCGGTGCCCCCTTGGTTGCCACAGGTTGGCCGAGAAAACTGAGCAGCACCGGAATGATCAGGGCTGTACTGATACCGTTAAACAGTGCCCCAGAAAATCCGAAAATGATATTGAGAAGAATAAGGCTTGGATAGCGCCGAGCTAGGTTTAGCAGGATAGAATTTGACAACATGCGGACGCTCCAGCAGTAATAAATGTTTCACCAAGTCCAATCGAATTCTTAATACGGATAGACTTGCAATAATTCTGGGTAGACTGCACAGATTCGCAACTTAATTTACAACTAAACCTCAGAAGCTCAGTGCTCGCAATTCAGTTTCTGGAAGAACTTTTTGGCAAAGTCTGATACGTCAAAAATATAAGCTCGATATCAGCCTCTGAAGATTGAAAGTCGCGTGATTTCCAGACTCAGAGTACCCAGAACCGATTGATTTCATCGCTACTCTAGACCTAGAAGGGCACAAGCAGGCTGGAAAGCTGGTCAGCCATTGCCGCAATGCTGTAATCAGCAACGCATCGTTGGCGAGCCTGCTGGCCCTTTCGAGCCGCTTCTTCGGGATGGTCAAAGATCCAGCGCAGGGCATCGGCGAGCTGTTGAGGAGATTCTGGATCAACCAGGTAGCCTGTCTCACCCAAAATCTTTGGAATATCGCCAACCCGAGTCGCCAAAATTGGTTTGGCCATCGCCATACCGTCGGTTAGCTTCAGCGGAAACTGGGCTTGGGCAGCCGGAACGTCGCGCTGCGGCACCACAATTACGTCAGCCGCTGCAATCACATCCGGCATCTGCTGATGGGCGATTTTGGGCAGCTTGATCAAACGATGTCCCCACCGCTGCATCAGCTGATTGTCATAATCGTCGTAGGGGCTGCCTCCCACAATCACCAGCCTCAGATCCGGCTGATCCAGCAGATCAAGCGCTTGCAGAACATCTTCTACGCCTTTGTAAGGCCGCGGTGCACCAGGAAACATCAGCACGCGGTAGTCGGCTAACCCGTAGCGTTGGCGCATGGCCGCGCTGTCCTGCTGGGGCGTGAATAGCTCTACATTCTTGCCGTTGGGCACATAGGTACCGCCAAACCGGTTCTGCAAAAACTGAGTATGGATCGTGACTTGATTGGCTTGTGAAACCCAGCCCTCCATCCATTGCAGGTACAGCGGATGATCGGGATTGTGCAGCGCTCCATCTGATTTGAGCAGATCTCTGGCTAGCTGTTTGAGGCCGGGCCGGTAGCGCCAGCCATCGCCGCCGTGCCAACTCAGCTCCCAATCATCGATATCCAGGAACAGGGGTTTGCCGGTTTTGAATTTGTGCAGCAGGCCAACTCCAAAACTGCTGGGTTTCGGTTTGTAGGCGTAGACAATCTCACCCTCAATGCAGTTGAGCAGCGACCACACAGAATAGAGAAACTGGGGATAGGGGCGGCTGACAACTGTTTTGACAGGCAGTTCGGGGCTTGAGGTGACAGCAGCTTCGCCTTCGGCTGTGAAGCCCACAAGTTCAACTGCCCAGCCAATCTGCTGCAATGCTTGAGCTAGCAAAAATGGCCGAACTGCCCCTCCCCATCGCCCTGCTCCCTGGGTTGATAAATCACTGACCAAAATCGAAATTTTGCGCTGAGCCTTTGCATTCGCAGCAATTTGGTGCTCAGTTTGGGCCGACAGGTTGGAGTTCAGGAGGCTGGTCATGCGCATTGAGAAGGGCCTATAAGCGGCGTTAGAACCGGACAATTAGCCCTAGAATGCCCCCTACAGCAACTCGCCTAACGCTGGGTTGAACCAGGCACGCAGCGCCACAAAAAACTGCCCCCTGGCAAGCAGTAGGGCAGATTAGTCAAAAGACCTCACTAGAGGACGCGAGCCTGCAAATCCTTTTCGAAGCTGACATCTTCGAAGCTAACATCGATTCTCTGGATTCAACTCGAAATTGCGCAGAATCGCTGCCCTCAGAAGGGTCAGTCTACCAGTTTGAGCCGTCCGATTTGCACATAGTCCAACACACGACTGATGTGACGACGTTCCTCGTCAGTGAGCTGAGGATCTGCCAGAATTGTTGAAGTCAGGTGCAAATGTTCACGGCGACTGAGCTGGCCTGCGGCAGTGATTTGCTCAATCAGGGACTGAACAGAAAAGGTAGGACGATTTTCAGTAACCCAGACCATAAATTCTCTAATTTGTATAGCTAATATTCCCTTATCTTCTATTTAATCTCTATGGAAGCGCTATCAGAAAAAGGAACGCATAAGAGGGTTTGAAGTATTTGCAAAGATTATTTTTCGTTCATAATTGATACTTCAAGCAATTGCTTGAGTGAAAATACGGGGTTTTATCCCGTATTTTTCGGAAATTCTGAATCGGCCTGTTATACCAATTCTTTTTGAAGCTGCGCAAAATCAATGGGGGGTCAAGGGGACTCCGCCCCCTTGTGGGGACTCCGTCCCTACACCCTCGTTCTATGCAAGCCCACAGAAAATTGGTATTAGATCTTGCCTAGTGAATTTCTCGCATAGGTGACAGTGATTTGTCGTGGTAGAGCAGGCAACTTGCGAGCTGAGACAATCCAGGTTGCTGAATGAGCCAGCGCAGGTTGTCTTGAGCAGCAGTTATTCTGATAATTGGTTTCGGTAGAACTTCGATCAACAGCACCGGGATCAGAGCATTACTGGAGTCACCAAACCTGGAATCAATAGTCATGGAGGAAGACTAAAATGCAGATTCACCGCCTTCCGGCCCTGTCAGACAACTATATTTTTTTGCTCTACGACCGGCCTGCTGAAGCAGTACGTGGGATTGCTGCGGTGGTTGATCCGGCTGAGGCGGCCCCTGTTTTGGAGACATTGCAACAGCTCCAGGCCGATTTGATCGCTATTTTCAATACCCACCACCACGGCGATCACGTGGGCGGCAATGCAGCACTGTTGCGGCAGTTCCCCCAGGCTGTGGTCCACGGCGGCGCTGAAGATCGGGGCCGGATTCCCGGACAGCAGGTGTTTTTGCAGCAGGGCGATCGAGTCAGTTTTGGGCAGCGGACAGCTGAGGTGCTGTTTCTGCCGGGACATACCCGCGCCCACATCGCCTACTACTTCCCGCCCGTGGAGCCAGACCAGCCCGGCGAGCTGTTCTGTGGAGACACGCTGTTTGCAGGGGGCTGTGGCCGTTTGTTTGAGGGTACACCCAGCCAGATGGTTGATTCCTTGAGCAAGCTGCGAGCCCTGCCAGACCAAACCCGCGTCTGGTGTGCCCACGAATATACGCTGAAGAACCTGCAGTTTGCCCGTACGGTAGATCCGCACAATCCCCAGCTCCAGGCTCGGTTTGATCAGGTTGAAAAATTGCGGCAGCAGGCGATGCCTACTATTCCAGCCTGGCTGGGTGAAGAAAAGCAAACCAACCCGTTTTTGCGCTGGGATCGGCCTGAACTTCAGGCGATTACCAACAGCCAATCTCCCGTGCAAACCTTCGCTCGCCTGCGCGGTATGAAGGACCAGTTTTGATCTGGCCAGGTTCTTAAAACAGGGATATCGCCTGGAGTCGGAAGGTAATGTCGGCTAGAGATCCAGTTCAACGATCACGGGCGTGTGGTCGCTGGGTTTTTCCCAGGTGCGAGGGGTTTTGTCGATGGTGCAGCTCCTGCTCATAGGGCTGAGCGCAGGCGAGAGATAGTGGTGATCGATCCGCCAGCCTCGATCGCGTTGGAATGCGCCTGTGCGGTAGTCCCACCAGGTGAACTGACCGGCTTCCGAGTTGAACTGCCGGAAAGCATCGACAAAGCCTAAATCCAGAAGAGCCTGACTGAGAGCCTGCCGCTCTGCATCCGAAGCCATGATGTGGGTTTCGCGCCCGACCGGACTGTGAATATCCCGATCTTCAGGAGCCACGTTGAAATCACCGCAGACCAGCAGGTGAGAGTGTTGATCGAGCAAAGCTGTGAGGTAGTCGCGCAGGGTGGCCAGCCAGCGCAGCTTGTAGCGATATTTTTCACTGCCGATCTCGGAACCATTGGGGACATAGAGATCGACGATCCGCAGCTCACCCAATTTGCCGCTGATCACGCGCTTCTGCTCATCCAGATCGCTGGCGGCCTCTCCTAAAACAGAGCCAAAGCCGATGCTAACGCCATCCAGTGGGATCCGGCTGAGGAGGGCCACCCCGTTGTAAGACTTCTGCCCAGAAATATACACTTGATAGCCTAGGGCTTCGAAGGCCGCCTGGGGAAAGTCGGGATCAACGACTTTGGTTTCTTGGAGGCAGAGCACATCGACCGGGTTGCTGGTTAACCACTGGCAGGCATGCTCTAACCGAGAGCGGATTGAATTGACATTCCAGGTTGCAATCTTCATGGCGGTATCTTCAAAGCTGGGCGTCTTCAAGGCTGGGCGGGGATAAGAGTTGAGGAGTCAACAGAAACTGTCTGCTCACCTCAGTCAGCTCATTCCAGCAAAATATACCCCACTTGGGTACTGACGAGCCGGGGGCGCATCGGTCTAACTAGAGATATAGAATCTACCATCCCTGGAGGCTGCCATGTCTGACAATAATTCGGCTAAGAGCAATGGATCTAAAAAGCCACAGCCCAAGAAACCGTCTGGCCCCCGCACGCCCGCAAGGCCAAAACCGCCGGGAACTACGCCTTCCAACAAAGGCTAATGCAATGGAGTAATGTGCCCTTAGCGCAGGTTGCGTTTGGGTAAAGTGGGGAAGGCGCTGTTGTCTGGCAGGAGCTTCCCCCTACCCCTGTCTAGCTGCTGTAAGCTGAATCAGACCCTTGGGGCAGCGCATTTACCGTTGAGTACTATTGAACGGCATGGGATTTACGGCAGGCTGGAAAAACTGGGCTAGCAGGCTGGGTCTAGAGATGAGTCTAGGAATTAGTCTGGGAATCATGGGGCTCAGCTGCATTGCTGGGCCTGCTGGGGCGGGCACTGTTCCGGGCACTATTCCAGACATTGTTCCTGATGCGACATTGCCCCAACCCTCTCGCGTCACGCGAGTCCGCAATCGGACTGTGATCACAGACGGCAGCCAGCGGGGCAGCAACCTGTTCCATAGCTTCCGGGAATTCTCAATTCGCTCGGGAGAAGCGGCCTCTTTTCAGGCGATCGATCCGGCAGTTCGCTCGGTTTTTGTGCGGGTCACGGGCCGGAACGCCTCGCGAATTGAAGGTTTGCTGGAGGTGCAGGGAGCGGCCAATCTGTTTCTTCTCAATCCCAATGGTATTTTGTTTGGTCGCAATGCTTCCCTGCGAGTTGCCGGATCATTTGTCGCCACCAGTGCCGACCAGATCACGTTTCAGGATGGCAGCCATTTCAGCGCCATCCAGCCCCAGAGGTTTCCGCTTCTGACCGTGAGTGTCCCGACGGGCTTGCAGTTTGGCTCCAGCCCTGGCCCAATTGTGAATCGCTCCAGCGCAGCTCCAGATCTAGAGCCATCGGCACAGGGTAATGCTGCCCAGCCAGAGACTCAGAGCGGTTTGGTGGGCAACCCCAGGCAAACGCTGGCCCTAATCGGGGGCGATCTATTGCTGGAGCGTGGCAGCAGCCTGAGCAGCGCCGGAGGCCGGATCGAGTTGGGCAGTGTGGCCGAGGCTGGCACGGTAGCGCTGACACCCGTAGCCCATGGCTGGGAATTTAGCTACGACAGGATTGGGCGATTAGGGGACATTCGGCTGCTGGATAGTCAGGTGGATGCCAGTGAAGCCAGGGGCGGGACAATCCATCTTCAGGGCAGCGATATCAGGCTGCGCAACAGCTATGTCTTCACCTCGTCTAGTTCGCCGTTGCCCCTGCCCCAGGGCGGCAATCTGGTGGTACGGGCCGATCGAATGCTGGTGGAGCAGGCCAGCTTCCTGAGTACTTCAACTCTGGGCGCAGTGGATGCCGGGAACCTGCTGCTGTCAACGGGTGATCTGGTGATTCGCCAGGGGGGACAGGTGAGTTCTTCGACTGAAGGAACTGGCCGAGGTGGCAACATCAGAGTAAACGCGACTGCCTCGGTGACAGTAGCAGGCGTTTGGTTTCCCCGCCGGTTGGACTCCCCGCTCAGCCTGCTCAACACCGTTTCCCAGGGGCCAGGGCCAGCGGGCAACCTCAGTATCGTCACCGGGCAGCTGCGGGCGCAGGCGGGCGGCCAGATTAGCGTCAACACCTTCGGAACCGGCGATGCGGGTAATCTCAGCATTCGGGCGGAGCAGATCGAGCTGCGGGAAACCGCCCTGCGGCCAAACGGTGAACCGCTGCTGTTGAGTGGCGTACCCGCTTCGAGTGGTCTGTTTGCCGGGACAGAAGCCAGGGGCAACGGCGGACAGCTGACGATTGAGAGCCAGAGCCTCAGCCTCCAGGACGGAGCGATTTTGCAGGCCACGACCTACGGCAGCGGCAGGGCCGGAAACATCACGATTCGGGCAGCAGACGAAATTCGGGTCAGCGGCAGTTCCGAGCGAGGCGGCTATCCAGCCCGGATTGCCGCGACTTCAGGCGGTATTTTGGGCCTCAGCACCCCCGAACTCCAGCAGGCGGCCACGGGTGAGGGAGGCAACCTGGATATCAGCACCGATCGGCTTGTGGTTGCCGATCGGGGAATTGTCACCGTGAATAGCCTCAACCCAGCTGCACCCGGGGCGGGCACGATTCGCATCCAGGCCGAGCGGGTAGCCCTAGACAATCGGGGCCAGCTCAACGCCCAGACAGAATCGGGCGACCAAGCCAGAATTGCCCTCACCGGGGTAGATCTGCTGACCATGCGGCGCAACAGCACAATCTTGACCACGGCAGGAGCGATCAAAAGCGGTGGGGACGCTGGCAATATTACGATCGGGGCCGATCTGATTGTGAACGCCCCGGCAGAAAACAGCGACATTGCCGCCAACGCGGTGCGAGGACGCGGCGGAGACATCACAATTCAATCTCAGGGAATTCTAGGGCTGGCTGAGCGGCCCGACCCAACCCCTGAAAGCGACATTACCGCCAGTTCAGATTTCAATGTTGACGGCAGGATTGAGATTAGCACCACGCCGCTCGACCCGACTCGGGCGATCGTAGAACTGCCCAGTACCGTCGTGGATGCCTCGCGGCTGATTGCCCAGGGCTGCCGCAGCAACGGTTTAGCAACAGATGATCCCAACAGCAGACCAGTCAGCCAGTTTGTGATCACGGGCCGAGGGGGGTTGCCGCCCAGTCCAGACGATCTGCGCAGCAGCAGTGGGGGGATGGTGCCCTGGGTGAGGTTGCCCGAGCCAGCCCGACTGCATTCAGCCTCGCCACCAGCTGCTTCCTTACCTCCAGTTTCGTCAGCCCCCCCAGCTCCAGCTACTGCTCCAACCGTCGAAGCGCAGGGCTGGATCACGACAGCCACCGGGCAGGTGAGGCTCGTTGCCCAAGCGCCTGCTCTATCGCCCGCTGCGCCGCACTGGTCGGCTCCAGTTTGTCCAGCTGGCTAGTGCTACTGGCTAGCTGCTACCCGGCACGGCTGACGCGATTGCTAAAATGCTTAGAGCCAGAATTACAGCGATTTTCATTTCAGTTAGCTAGAGGAGGGGGTGTGGGGGCGGTGCCCCCACGCAGGGGCGTAGCCCCTGCACCCCACTGTTAATCCGTGGTTTATTGAACTGAAACCTGCTGTAATTAGGGCCAGTTCAGGCCAGTCAAGGCCGGTTAGGGCCAGACAAGGCCAGTCAGGGAGAAGATCGGATGGGGTCACGGATGCTGAGATGGGTGGGGGTGGGATTTGTGGTGCTGGCGCTGGTGCTGGTCGGAACGATTATGACCCGCTCGGTTGGGCAAGGGTTAGGGCAGAGCCGCAGCCAGTCCTTGCAGTCCGCCCTCCCTACTGTTGCTTCAGCCCAGCCGGTTTACACTATTCGCGATTTGCCAAACAGCCTGGTGCATCTCCTGAAGATTCCGGCTTCCACAATTCCGGCTGCCACAGCCGAGTTCAGCCTGGTGCCCCAGCTGGCCGACCAGACGGCTTCGCTGGAGGAGTTTAGCCAGCGCTATGATGCCCTTGCCGTGCTGAACGGCGGCTTTTTTGATCCCCAGAATCACCAGACTACGTCCTACGTGATGCAGCAGGGGCAGTGGGTGGGCGATCCGCGCCAAAACGCCCGCCTGATGCAAAATCCCGACCTCACGCCCTACCTCGATCAAATTCTGGATCGGAGCGAACTGCGGCGCTATCGGTGCAGCAATCCAGACCGCATCCAATTCGCGATTGCCCGCCATCGGGCTCCTCTACCGGCAGGCTGTGACCTGCTGGACGCTCTGGGGGCGGGGCCGCAGCTGCTGCCCGAACTCACCCTGGAGGCAGAAGGATTTACCGCCAGAGATAGCAGGGGTGAGGTGATTCGAGATGCCTTGGGCAGCAATCAACCCAACGCCCGCACGGCGGTTGGCATTTTGCCAGACGGCAGCTTGCTCTGGGTAATGGCGGCCCAGAAACCCGGCTTGGCGGCCTCCGGCCTCACCCTGCCCGAATTGGCCGATTTTCTCAGGACAGAAGGGGCCGAAGCGGCGCTGAATTTGGATGGCGGCAGCTCTTCGGGGCTAGTCTATCAGGGCAAGCCGATCTACGGCAAGCTGGATCAGGACGGCAACCCGGTGATTCGTTCGGTCAAGTCGGTGCTGCTGCTGCAACGCTAGATTGGTGGCGTTAGGGGGAAAACGACCCAGACTGAGATGGGTCACTCCAACTAACTCTACAGATTGACCCTCCAGATTGACCATCAGACAATCACAGATTCACAACCACCAGATCGGCCCGCGTCAGGGAGGAGCGGTTGCCCAACCGGGCAATTTGCACCTGGGCCGTGCCACCCAGGCCGTCGGCATCAAAGAACAGCGCCCCCGCTTTCTGGTTGTAAATGAACCGATCGCTGCGGTCGGTTGCCTCGGTTCCCAGGTGCAGCTGGTTTGCCCGGATTCGGCCCAGATTCAGGTTACGGCTAAAGCCACTGCGAGCAATCTGGATCGTGTCATCCTGGGCGCGGAAGTCCCGAATTGTATCTAGGCTGTTGCGTCGGGCCATCGAGAGCAGGAACGTATCGCGGCCGCGTCCGCCCACCAGCCGGTCGCGGCCTGCGCCGCCCTCTAGCCGGTCGTTGCCTGCCCCACCCAGCAGTTCATCGCGCCCCTCGCCGCCGACAATCTGGTCATTGCCAGCCTCGCCGCTGAGGCGGTTGGCCTGACTGTTGCCGCTGACTCGGTTATCCAGGCTGTTACCGGTACCAGTCCGGGCCTGCCCGGTTAGCTCCAGGGACTCCAGATTGTTACCCAGGCTGTAGTCGAGGCTGGCCTGCACCGTGTCAAAGCCCGCGTCGAGTCCTTCAATCACCAGGTCATCGCGGCTGTCTACCACATAGAGATCATTGCCGCTGTTGCCCTCCATCTGGTCGCGGCCTGCGCCGCCGTCCAGCATGTCGTTCCCCAGACTGCCGAGCAGCACGTCGTTGCCCC
Organism: Elainella sp.; assembly: GCA_046080625.1. Taxonomy (GTDB): domain Bacteria; phylum Cyanobacteriota; class Cyanobacteriia; order Elainellales; family Elainellaceae; genus Elainella. The sequence goes on from JBJTUI010000551.1 coordinate 11,148, forward strand.
CATTGCCGGAGATGGTGTCGTTGCCCAAGCCGCCAATTAGGGTGTCGTCCTGCTCGCTGCCCAACATTGTTGCAGTGCCGCTGTAGCCCGTGGGCTGGGCAGTTGATAGATTGGCAAGCTGGAACACCTCAAAGCCGTGGATCAGGGTGTTGGTATTGAGAATGCCGCCCACCTGGTTAACCGGATTATTCAGGTCGATCACCAGCGGATCGCTGCCATCGGTGAGGATGAAGCGGTCGCGGCCCGCACCGCCCTGGATGTCATCGTTTTGGCGTAGGTAGTCCAGCGGCGAGACGATCGAGTCATCGTTGCCGGAATCGGTGATCAGGTCGGTGGCGGGGGTCGTAAACAGGGCACCCTCGGGCAGGCCGTCCGAGAGGCGAATCTGGCTGATCTGCACCCTGGCTTGGGCCGGTTCGCTGGTGCTTTTACCATTGCTCAGAGTAACCAGCAGCGTCCGGGTCGTGGTATCCACAGTCGGGTCCGTGTTCTGGTATCTGACGCTGCGCAACACCTGGAGATAGGTGTCCTGATCGGCTTGGCCAGTTAGGGTAAGGATGCCCGTTCCTGGGTTATAGGCTGCTGTGATGCCGGTTCCAACGGTGCTGGCAGTCAGACTTTCACTGGCCCCATCCAGCAGGTTGGTAATCGCCACCTGGGCCGAGGTAAACACCGGGTAGGTCTGGCTGAAGCGGGCATCGTTTGCTGCGATTCCTACAGGCGCACCGCCGATCACGAACGTGTTGCTGTAGTCGCCGCCTGCCGCCGAGCCGTTCAGGTCAATTGCCGGGACGGCCCCCGGAGCGAACTCAACCTGGAGGCGAGCCACCGCGCTGACCGCGACCCCGTCAGAAACCTGGATGTCCAGACTGCGGGGCGTGCCGGTCGGAATCGGTCGGGTGTTGACATAGCGCACCGTCCGCAGGGCCGCCTGATAGGTTGCCAGAGGGGCAGAGCCCGACAGCCGCAGCACGCCTGCCACCGGGTCAAAGCTGCCGGTGATATCGGCCTGATCCGTGAATCGGAGTGTGTCTTCGCCGGGAATGTAGCCGCCAATCTTCACCGTGGCGCTGGTGAGGCGGGCGCTGTCCACATCGCTGACGGTCAGCTGGGGGTCGAGCAAGACGGGAGCCCGCTGGACAGTAATGCCTGCCACCGTCGTCCGCACCACGGGCGGATCGTTGACCGGAATCACCTGAATGGCTTTGGTGGCAACGTTGCTGGTTACCCCGTCGCTGACCACGCTGAACTGGGCTACCCGGCCTGCCCGAGCCGGATTGTTACTGCCGTTGGTGTAGGCCACAGAGCGCAGCACGGCCTGATAGGCGTCCACTGAGGCAGAGCCGCTCAGGGTCAAAACGCCCGTTGCCGCATCAAACCGGCTGCTGATGCCATTCTGCACCGTCACACTGAGACTATCCTGCACCGGGATAAAGCCCTGAACTCGCACCGTGGCATTGGTGATCGTCTGGCTGTCGGCGTCGGCAATCGTCAGCTGGGAATCGATGGCGACCGCACCCGCGTTTTCGGTGTAGGAGAGGCTGTCCCGCGAGGTCGTGACCACCGCAGGCGACTCGACGCGGCTGATCCGAATCGCTCGACTGGCAAGATTGCTGCTGGCGGCGCTGTCGCGTACGCTCACCTGCACCGTGCGAACCGCTAAGCTGGGATTGCCGCTGCTGTTGGTGTAGCTGAGCGAGCGCAGGGCTGCCTGATAGGCGGCGACGGGGGCGCTGCCCGTGAGGGTGAGGATGCCGCGCCCACTGTCAAAGCTGCTGCTGATATTGGGCTGGGGCGTGAAGGTGAGCCGATCTTCCCCAGCCACATAGCCCACAATGCGGATAGTCGCGCCCGTTAGATTGTCGCTGTCGCTGTCCAACACAGTTAGACTGCTGTCGATGGTCAGCGCCCCGGAATTTTCAGCATAGGCTAGCTCGGGCGCGGCCAGGGTCACCACGGGCGCTGTGTCTACCGAGATGATCTGGATAGCGCGGGGCGCAAAATTACTGCTGGAGAAAGCATCCCGGACGCTAAACTCCACGGTTCGCGACCCCGAACTGAGGGTGCTGCTGGTATTGCTGTAGGTGATCGAACGCAGCGCCTGCTCATAGGCCGTCAGGGGGGCCGTGCCGCTCAGGGTTAAAACGCCGCTCGTCGGATCAAAGCTGCCGGTGATACCGTTTTGGTTTTGGAAGTTGAGCTGGTCCTGGCCAGCCGCAGCGCCCCGCAGGCGCACCGTGCCGCCCAACAGTTCGGTGCTGTCGATGTCGCTAATCGTCAAACCGCTGTCGATCACCAGGGGCGTCCCACCTTCCCGATAGGAAAGGCTGCTGGTCGAGGTTGTCACCCGCGGCGGATCGTTGAGGTTGTTGACCGCAATTGTGAAGGTTTTGGTGAACTGGCGATTGCCCAGATCGGTGGTGGTGATCTGCACCGAATAGCTGGATTTGGCTTCAAAATCGGGGCTGTTGCGAACCCGCAGCTCGTTGCCCACAATCGTGAAGGCGCTGTTGTCGCCAAATCCCGATGTCAGGGTATAGGTAAAGGTTTCGTCCTGATCGGGATCAATCGTGCTGAGCGTTCCCACCGCCGTACCGCCAGGCACGTTCTCATCGATATCGGTGCGGCTGAGCAGCAGATCGGTGGGCGGATTGTCGCCTGCCCGCTCAGGCAGGTTGTTGATGTTGACTGTGAACACCTTCTCGAAGAACAGGCCGCCCACGTCGGTCGTGCGCACCCGGATCGAGTAGGTTTGTTTAGTTTCAAAATCGGGAACAACCCTGAGCCGCAGCTCATTCTCGACAATTGTGAAGGCCGCATTATCGGTATCTCCATCACCAGGCACCAGCGCATAGCCAAACCGATCGTCCTGGTCGGGGTCGGTGCTGCTGAAGGTGCCAATCGGCGAATTGACAGGGCGGTTCTCGTCGATGCGGTTGTTGCTGAGCAGAATATCCTGGGGCTGGTTGGTCCCCGGCGTTTCCGGTGAGTCGATCACCCGGATAGTAAAGATTTTCTCAATCGAAAGCCCACCCGCGTCAGCCGTGCGCACCCGGATCGAGTAGGTTTGTTTGGCCTCAAAGTCGGGAATGGCGTTGATCCGCAGCTCGTTGTTGACGATGGTAAACGCGCCGTTATCCGTGCTGCCCTCGCCCGCAACCAGGCTATAGGTAAAGGTTTCGTTCTGGTCGGGGTCAACGGTGCTGAACGTACCCACCGCCGAATTGGCCGGACGGTTTTCGGCAATCTGTTCGCTGCTGAGCAGCAGATCGCGGGGACGATTGGTGCCCGGTAGTTCAGGCAAATTGTTGACCGTGATCGTGAACACCTTCTCGAAGAACAGGCCGCCCCGATCGGTAGTTCTGATCCGCACCGAATAGCTGGGCTTGGCCTCAAAGTCGGGAATGGCGTTAACCCGCAGCTCGTTGTTGACGATGATAAACGCGCCGTTGTCCGCGCTGCCGTCACCGCCAACCAGACTATAAGTAAAGGTTTCGTTCTGGTCGCGATCGACCGAGGTGAGGGTGCCAATCAGCGAGTTGGCAGGCTGATTCTCATCGATCAGGCTATTGCTGAGGTTCAGGTCAGTGGGGGCATTGGTGCCCGGATTTTCTGTCTGGTTATTGACCTGAATCGTAAACGTCTGCTCAACAAACAGCCCCTGAGCATCAGTGCTGCGCACCCGAATGTTATAGCTGGATTTGGTTTCAAAGTCGGGGCTATTTCTAATCCGCAGCTCGTTGTTGACAATAGTAAACGCGCCATTGTCATCGCTGCCAGTACCGCCTACTAGCGTATAGGTAAAAGTATCGTTTGTATCGGAATCGATTGTATTCAGCGTTCCGATCAGCGAATTACCAGGAACGTTCTCTTCAACGCTTGTAGCGCTAAGATTGAGCGACAGCGGCGCTTCATTCAGATTGTTGACCTGAATGATAAATGCTTTCTCGAAAAACAAGCCGTCCTTGTCGGTAGTGCGAATCCGCACCGCGTAGCTGGGCTTGGTTTCAAAATTCGGTACCGCGAGAATCTGGAGCTGGTCGCCGACAATTCTGAACGCTGCATTGTCGCCCGCACCGTCTCCTCCAACCAGCTCGTAGGTAAAACGCTCGTTCGGATCGCCATCGACCGTGCCGAGACGACCTACCACCGTATTTGCAGGCTGGTTCTCGTCGATACTGGTGGCGCTAAGAGTAAGGTCGCTGGGCCGCTCGCCGATATCTCGCACCGTCACTGTCAGCGTTTTTTCTACAAACAGACCGCCCGCATCGGTAGCCCGGACGCGCAGCGTGTAGGACGGCTTGAGCTCAAAATCAGCAACCCCGACCAACCGCAGCTGATTGTTTTGAATTCGAAAAGCGCTGTTGTCAGTGCTGCCCTCGCCCTCTACCAGGGTGTAGGTGAAGCTGTCGTTAGTATCCGGATCAGTAGTGGTGAAGCTGCCGACCAGTGAATCAGCAGGGCGATTTTCATCAATGATGCTAGGACTGAGGGCCAGATCGGTGGGCCTTTCGTTGACGTTGTTGATCCGAATCTCAAATTCCTTGACAAACGGCAGGCCGCCCGGATCGGTGGTGCGCATGCGGACGCGATAGGATGATTTAGCTTCAAAATCGGCTGAGGGCACCAGCACTAGCTGATTACTGCTGTTGATCGTGAAGGCTGCCGCATCGCCGAAGCCAGTGTCAATGCTGTAGGTAAACGGGCCACCGGGGCTGTCTGGATCGACCGTGCTCAGGGTGCCAACAATTGTATTGCCGGATAGGTTCTCATCGACACTGCTGTTTGTGATCGCAATATCAGTCGGGCTACCGGGTTCGGCTACATCGGTGACGTTGACAAACAGCCTTGTCTCAAACGTTAGACTGTTTTTGTCGGTAACGCGAACGCGAATGCTGTAGGTAGACTTAATTTCAAAATCAGGAATCTCCCGAATTGAGAGTCTACCCGTGGTTGAATTCAGCGTGAACCGGGTGTTGTCATCGCTGCCTTCGCCAGACACCAGCGCGTAGGTAAAGGTATCATTGGGCGTCGGCCCGGTCAAATCGGGGTCGGTAACGATCAGTCCACCCACCTCAGTTCCCACCGCAGCCCCTTCCAAAATGCTGTCGGGAGTCAGCACAATTCCTGTAGGAGCCTCGTTCAGGTCATTGACCGTGATCGTGACCGCCTTTTCATAGTTCAGCCCGCCCTGGTCGGTGGTACGAATCCGCACCGAGTAGCTGGACTTCACCTCAAAATTCGGCGTGGCGTTGATTTGCAGCCGATTGCCCACAATTGTGAAGGCCGCGTTGTCTGTGGCTCCTTCCCCTGCCACCAGCTCGTAAGTGAAGGTGTCGCCGCTGTTGGAATCCGTGCTAGATAGGGTGGCAAAGGCAAAACCAGCCGCCACGTTTTCGTCTACAGCGCTGGGCGACAGGGCCAGATCGGTTGGGGCCAGGTTAGTCGGAGTTTCAGGCAGGTCATTGACCGTGATCGTAAACGGCACGTCCACAAACAGCCCCGCCTGATCGGTTGCCCGCACGACAATCGAGTAGCTGGACTTGGTTTCAAAATCGGGGATATTTCGCAGGACGAGCTGGTTGCCGACAATATTGAAGACCGCGTTATCGGCACCCGTGGGCGCTAGCGTAAAGCTAATTGTTCCACCCGCATCGGGATCGGTTGCCGTCAGCAGCCCGACCGTCGAATTGGCTGGCGCGTTTTCATTGATATCTCGACGGCTGAGCGTGATTCCGGTAGGCGCTTCATTGACGTTGGCGACGCTGATCGGAATGATCTTCTCAAACGCCAGACCGTTTTGATCCGTGGTTTTGATCCGAATGCTGTAGGTTTGTTTCGTCTCAAAATCAATGGGCGCATTCGTCTCCAGTCGATTACCCACAATCCGAAATGCGGCGTTGTCGGTGGCACCATCACCAGCGACCAAACTATAGACGAACGTATTGCCAGCATCTGGATCGGTGGTGCTGAGCGTCCCAACCAACGTGTTCAGGGCAACGTTCTCATTCACCGTCTGACTGCTGAGGGCCAAATCGGTCGGCGCTTCGTTCAGGTCAGTGACATCAATCCGGAAGGTTTGCTCAAGGCTGAGGCCGCCCGGATCGGTGGTGCGAACCCGAATTAAATAGAAAGGCTTGGCTTCAAAGTCAGGTGAATTGCGAATTTGGAGCTGATTGCCCACAATGGTGAAGGCCGCATTGTCATCGGAGTTTGTCCCGGCCACGAGCTGATAGCCAAAGCTGGTGTCCCCGTCTGGATCGGTGGTGGTGAAGCTGCCGATTGGGCTGCCGTCCGCTACATTTTCGGCAGTTGTCCGAGGGCTGAGGCTGAGGGCCGTGGGCGGGCGGTTGACAACTGCTGCGACATCGTAGATGCGGTTATAAATATCGCTGTCGCCAGTTTGGTTACCCGTCCAGGAAATTGTGAAATCGCCAGTGCTGTTAGAGGCGACTGAGGAAAAGATCTGGGTGCCCGACTGGCTGGCTGCCGTGCCCCCCGTGATCGCATTCACCAGGAACGGAGTGCCGCCTTCGCTGGGCGGCAGCGGGAGGCCGTTGGCATCATAGCGCCGGGCATAAATCCCCGCACCGCTGGCATCTTCTCCCGTCCAGGTGACAATAAAGCCACCCGTTTTCACTGTCTTCACCTGGGAATATTGGTTGACGCCCGCAACCTCGCTGACTCTGAATTCATCACCCAGAGCCGTCCCAGCGCTGTTGAACCGCCGCCCGTAAATTTGCAGTCCCGTGCCGCCGCCGTTGCCGCTGCTGCCGCGATCGCTGGTCCAGGTGACGACAAAATTCCCTGAGGCGTCCATCGAAACACTGGCATTGCGCTGCGTGCTCGTGGTGTAGGTGTTAACCGTAATCTCATCGCCCTTGGCTGTGCCGTCGGCGTTGAACAGGCGGGCCTTGACGCCCCAACCCGCGTCACCCGGTTGACCAAAGCTCTCCCAAACCACGACGTAGCTGCCGTCTGGGGCCATGGCTACCGTGGAATGCACCTGATCGCCCGTGACGTAGGTGTTGACCAGAATGTCGTTGGTATCCTTAGGCGTACCGTCCGCGTTGAACCGCCGCACGTAGACACCCCGGGTACCACTCAGATCCTGGTTGCGGCTGGTCCAGGTGACAACAAAGCCACTGCCGCCATCCGGGTCCATGGCAATTGAGGCATCGGTTTGATCAAAAGCCGTGGTTCGGTTGATCCGAAAAGTCGAACCCTGGGCTGCCCCTGTAGCGTCGTAGCGCTGGGCATAGACCCCATTGGTCGGATCATCTTGAAAGTCGCTTAAGCTGGTCCAGGTAATGATGAAACTGCCGCTCTCGTCCATGGCCACCGCCGGGGCCAACTGGTTGCCCTGCGAAAATCCATCAACAGGTGCTGGGACAGGGTTGACGAGAAACTCTGGCCCCCACTGGCCGGTAGTGACATCGTAGCGGCGGGCATAGACGCCCCAGCCCCTCGGTTCTTCAGCCACATCCTGCCCCAGGCTAGACCAAACAACCACGATGTTGCCATCAGCATCCATTGCAGTAGACTGCATCGGTCGCTCGTTGACCACTGCATCGACGATGTCGGCAAATTCGTTGGGAATTCCGGTTGTTTGGTTCGAATTCAGGGTTGTATTAACGACGAATTCGTTCCCGGCGGTAAATGGCATTGGAGTTGGCTCCTGAAAATCCTGATTAAGGCTAGATACCCAATTGGAAAGTACCCATTTCGGATATAAAAATTACAAACTGGGTAGAATCACTGAGGTCATTGAGCAGGCAATCGATGCAATCACTTTTTCAACCGGTCTAACCTTAGCGCGTTAGAACTATGAATTCCACTAGATGTAGAATTTTTTAGCGCCAGTTTCGGCGAAGTCAGGTTAAACCTGATCAAAAGCAGCATTAAGATTTATTTTTGGTCTGTATATTTATAGACTTATACTTCGCAGAATCTACTGAGCCAAGACGAGTGTTTTCAGGGTTCTGCGTTTAGGCGCAGCCAAGATCCGTTCAGCTGATTGCTCTGAGCTGAGAGTAGATTCAAGCGCGAGGCCAACTGCAACCCCTGGGCAAGGGCTGCTGGAAATTCACCAGTCAGTAGGTTAGCCTGGAACGAGAGATTGGGTCAGATAAGTAGCTGGGCTTGATTAAATTGAAGATGGTTTTAGGGGAGTACAGAGGGCAAGCCCTCTGTTGGGGGCGCAGCCCCCAAACCCCCACCCTCCTACAAGTATTTGCACCTACCTACTTACTTGAGCAGATACTTGTGCAGACCAATTTTGAGTTGGGTTGCCTGGCCACGGGCTATACCTCAACTGATCTGGCTGAACTCTCTATGGTCAAACTCTTGGAATTTAGTAGCTGGTTGAACCCAGCAGGAGGGGTTATGACATTGCAGCCAAGTTTGGAAAACCAGAACTCGGAACCTAGCAGCGGCATTGCCGCACCAGACGCCGGGATCATCACGGTGCGGCCTGACGCCGAAACCCTGACCCGCCAACGCCTGCCCTATTTTGTTGGAATTTCGGGGGCCACAGCTGGCTCCCAGGGGATTTCGATGAATCTAGTGATTATTCCACCGGGTGGGGCTGCCGAACCGCATTTCCACCGCGACTACGAAACGGCGATTTATTTGATCAAGGGCCGGGTCGAAACCCGCTATGGTCACGGGCTGAAGCAATCTGTGATCAACGAGGCAGGTGATTTTATTTTCATTCCGCCCGGCGTTCCGCATCAGCCCTTCAACCTGGACGAGACTGAATCAGCCCATGCCCTGGTGGCTCGCAACGACCCCAACGAGCAGGAAAACGTCGTGCTCTACGACCCCAGCCTGGCCTGAGATCTGGTGAGATTCGGATTCGGGTCACTGGCGGTCAGCTGGTGATTGTGCCAGTAACCGGCGAACTGGGGCTGGCCATCGCCTTGATCGGAATCCGTCCCGCCAGGTAGGCCATCCGTCCCGCCACCGCAGCCAGACCCATGGCCTGGGCCATCAGGGCCGGATTTTGGGCCTGGGCAATCGCAGTATTGATTAGCAGGGCATCAGCTCCTAGCTCCATGGCGGTTGCGACCTCGCTGGGGGTACCAATTCCGGCATCCACCACGACCGGAACCTGGGCGTTCTCAATAATGATTTGGATATTGGCCAGGTTTTTGATCCCCTGACCCGAGCCAATCGGCGAACCCAGGGGCATGACGGTCGCGCAGCCCGCCTCTTCTAGGCGCTTGGCCAACAGCGGGTCAGCATTGATGTAGGGCAGTACGGCGAAGCCTTCCTGAACCAGCTTCTCGGCGGCCTCCAGAGTGCCAATCGGGTCGGGCAGCAGGTATTTGGCGTCGGGAATCACCTCTAGCTTGACAAAGTTGTTGTCCTCCTGGCCCAGCAGCTTGGCCATCTCGCGGCCCAGCCGAGCTACCCGAATCGCCTCTTCAGCGGTCTGGCAGCCCGCCGTGTTGGGCAGCATCCAAATTTTCTCCCAGTCGAGGGCTTCGGCCAGCCCTTCGTGACCCGGTGCGTTGGTCTGCACTCGCCGCACGGCCACCGTGACGATCTCACAGCCGCTGGCCACGACGCTTTGCCGCATGTCATCAAAGTTGCGGTATTTACCGGTGCCGGTCATCAGCCGGGAGCGAAACGTCCGACCCGCGATCACCAGAGGCTTTGGATCGTCTAGCTCCGGCAGGTGCGGTTGACTGGGCTGTGTGGCAGCCTGGGGGTGGGAAAATTGCAGCATTTGAGTTTGAGGTAGGGATACAGGAGGGCAGGCCGAAGACGAAACGGGCGTGACTGGAGGTGTGGCTACAGGCGTGACTGGGGCTGGAGAGCGATAGAACCGCTGCCAGGAAAACTCGGCCAGTAGCGGATCGGTCTGCTGGCTCCAGACCTGGTCGGCAATCAGCTGGGCCGTGATCGGCGTCAGCAAAATCCCGTTGCGGTAGTGGCCTGTCGCCAGGGTGAGATTGGAGCAGGGGCTGGCTCCCAAAATCGGCAGGTCATCTGGTGTGGCGGGGCGAAACCCCCACCAGGACTCCAGAATGGGCAGGTCGCCCAGGGCCGGGTAGAGACGCAGCGCCCCTGCCAACAGCTGGTGCAACCCCTGGGGTGTATTGCCCGCTGCAAACCCGACCGCTTCGCTGGTGGCTCCAATCACAATCCGGCCATCCTGGCGCGGCACGATGTAGGTGTGATCGCCGTAGAGAATCCGATGCAGCTGCGGGTTGCCCTGGGTGGAGACGGCCAGCATCTGGCCCTTGCGCGGCTGAACCGGCAGCGGCAGCAGCTCCTGGCCCCAAGCCCCCGTTGCCAGCACATACTGCTCGGCTCGCCAGGTGCCTGCCGTGGTGGCTAGCCCCATCACCTGACCCTGACTCTGCTGAATTGCCGTGACGCCGACCCCTTCCCGGAGCTGCACGCCCAGAATTTCAGCCACCTGCCGCAACACCTGGGCCAGAGCCCGGTTATCGACCTGGCCTTCTTCCGGCAGCCACCAGCCGCCGATCACCCCAGATCCCAGCCCCGGCTGAGCTGCCTGAATTGCCGTCCGATCCAGCCAGAGGCGTTCGGTTGGGCTGGCCTGGGCCAGCTGCTCGCTTCCTGGGGTTTCAAACAGCGGCATCAAAATCCCGCAGGCCCAGTAGTGGGTTGAAGCACCGCTCAAATCCTCTAGCTTGCTGACCCAATCAGGATAGAGCCGCTGACTGCGACGGCAGAGTTCTGCCATGGGGCCATCCGGAAGGGCTTCGGCCTGAGGTGCTAACATTCCGGCAGCCGCATGGCTGGCGGCCTGCTGGAAGTCGCGGCTGAGCACAGTCACGGCTGCGCCCCGTAGCCTCAGCTCAACGGCAATCGCCAGACCCATGACGCCGCCACCAATCACCAAAACATCGGTTGTTGCGTTCATCGAAACAGTCCCACCTCGAAAATTTACCCCACATCCATTACGACAGAATTCCAGTTATTTT
>JBJTUI010000552.1:0-2845 GCA_046080625.1 Elainella sp.
CTGGCCAATGTTGTCCCAATCGTCGTTGTAGACTAGGCCCTCCCGGTCCTTGGGAATCACAAACAGGGGCGGAGCCTCTACACCGTCCTGCACAGCTGAGAAAACGCGGTAGTCGGCCTCAACCACGCCTGTGCCAAACGATTTGACGCCGTTAGCGCGGTAGTGGTCGCCTTCAGGGGTGAGCCGGAGCCGCTCGTCGCGGGTGTTGATCGCATTGGCCCAAAACAGATTTCGCTCGACCGTCTGGTGGTAATAGAATTCGGCCTGGACCGGGGTGCCGCCCACTTCGGCCAGAGTGGTCAGGTTGAGGTGGTTGCCATAGAGTTGCCCAATCGAACCATCGGCCTTGGCCAGCTCCTGGACAATTTTGAGGGCTTCTGCCCAGCTTGCGCCTGCTCCGCCATAGGGGCTGGGAACCACCAGCGGCAGCAGTCCGGTTTCTCGCAGCCGCTGAATTTCCTCGTCGGGTGCTCCGGCTCTCAGATCGCGCTCCACGGCACTACTCGCCAGCTCTAGCGATAAATCAGCCGCAATTGCACGGTATTTGGCTTCGGCTCTGTCAATGGCCTGGGTCATGGGTGTCCTCCTGGTTCAGGTTCGGAATGATTCGATTGGAGCAATGGGCCAGAAAAATAGATGAGAAAAGCGGACGTGAGGAGTGATGTCCGCGAGGCTAGTGAGCACTGAAGGCTTCAGGTAAGAGCTTTAGGCTCGTCTATAAAGGTTCGTATACAAAATCTACTAAAAATTTATCAATTAACCGTAGATTTAATAAGCAGTATGGCATGGCTGATTTGGAAGCGCAAGACGCGGTTAGACTCAAGCGGCTCACTGCTCTGGCTCACTGCTCTGGCTCACTGCTACAGTTTGATCTGCTCCAGCAAGGTACGATTCTCAAAAGGTCGATTCTGCAAAGGATTAAAGGCCAGCGGCAGCGGAAAGGCATCCAGAAACTGCTCGGGCGACCAGGTGAGCGGACTCCAATAGCGGTCGATGGCGTCGATCAACTGCTCCCAATCCATCGGCTCATGGCGGCGCTGCCCGTAGACGAACAGTTTTTCGACACCGACACCGCTGTAGAAATCGCGCACGCGGCGATCCAGTCGGTCCTGCAAATTATCGAGCTGCACAAATGCCGTTCCCCGGCCTGCAATTCGCAGCGGCACAGAGGGAATACCGTAGGTTTCGCCAATCACCAGGCCGTGTAAACTGGTGCTGACGATGCGCTTGCAGGCCGTGATTTCCTGCACTCTTGCTTCTAGGGCTACAAACGAAGGCTCGGTCAAGGTGGTAATGATGCGAATCTGATCTCGCAGCGCGGGTGGAATCTGATATCTGAGAAACCCTGGGTTGACTGCGGCGGTTGTGGTGCGCTCGGCCAATTCTGTCAAATGCACGACTACGCCCAACTCATACCGCTTCTCGGCTGCTGGTTCAATGATGGAGGGCAGAAACCAAACCGGATCACCGTAAATTGGCGGCACTTCAATACCCTGGCTGCGGAGAACCTGGGCGGTGTACAGCCCCCGCACGGCATGCACATGAAAGTTTGTCTTGGCCGGTCTTTGGTAGCGTGGCAAATCCGGATCGACCGGGTTCTTTTTGGGATCTAGCCCCGTTCCCCAGACGTGAACCGCTCCATGTTTGAAGCCATGGGCAATGGTGCCAACACAGGCTAATCGCCTCTGCGAGGACTCAAAATTGCGATGGACAATGGGTAGACCAGACAGGGCACTCACCAGAATTGGACTCAGGGCATCCCCCAAGTTGGCATAGGGATGATGATTGGAGGTGGCAGCCCAGGCCAGGGGGATAAACGCAGAGCGATTTAATATTTTGCGTTTGGGGCGCTCAATCAGAGGAGAGGGGCGGTCAGTCGTTTTGGCGGCGAGTGATAGCACCTGGAGGGACTGCTGTAGCTTACGCTGGCGCAACTGGCTGAACAATGCTTTGACATGGGGGCTGTGGATCAGTAGAGGCGGTGGATTTCCGGAAATTTGGGGACTCGCAAACAGGACAAAGACTTCGTTGGCAAACACAGGATGACGGGAACGACAGATTCTGTCGAGAATATTCACTGGTATGCAAGACAGTCGCCCTTTGTGCAGCAAGGCCCAATCAAATTCACTGCGCTGTTCAGCCTGAATTTGCTGATAGGAAAAAGCCTGGGGGAAAGCCGAACAGAGTTCTTCTGGCAGCAGAAAGTTCTGGTTGGGGGAGGACTGCTTCTGCAAAAAGGCGAGGGCATCATCCCAGAAGTAATCATCAGAGATGAGTGGCCATGCCTTCGATGAATCCGTCACTGTCTGAAGCTCCGTAAACTGCCGCGTAGCTACTAATGAGACCGGTTGCGGAGCAGATTGGGACATAAACACCTCAAGTCGGAGTGAGCAGGGTGGAAACGATGAAATTGCTGATTTACCGATCGGCGAAATTAGAATCTGAACGTTGTTCTCAGAACGCCAAGAATAATATCGGCATTGTCAGCATCGTGGTTGGGCGCAGTTAGCCAGACGACACCAGGGGTAATGTCGATGTTGTCGTTTAGCGCCAATCTGTAGAAGGCTTCCACATGTAGCCCCACGTCGGGGTCACGCCGCAGATCCAAGGCGCTGCCTAAGCCAGGCGTTGTGCCGGTAAGACGCGGCTGCATCCCGACTAAAACGCCGCCCAGGTTACCTCTGCCGCCCAGATCGGGAAAAGCCAGAGTCAGACACCCCCAGCGAAGCTGGTGGCTTGATGAATGTGACCGCCCCAAGGGCGGATGGCTTTCGCTGAAGGTATCTGTGGGTTAATTAAAACCGTCCACTTTGGTCAGATGCTTCTTGCTCACGAATATAGCGGC
>JBJTUI010000553.1:0-7851 GCA_046080625.1 Elainella sp.
ATCCACGCCCAGCTGGTTAATTACCCGCAGCATCTGGTAAAGCCGACCCAGATCGCGCTGGTTGAAATGGAGCGCCAGCCGGGGCAGATGGGCCGTCTCGCCGCTGCCTTCCTGGGGCAGGGCGGTGGTCTTCTCGATCTGGCCGCGCAGCAAAATGTCGCTGAAGTTCTGGTTGAGGTAGGTCACGTCGGCATCCGACAGCTCCGAGTTGAGCCGCAGAATCAGCTGGTCGCCAACATAGCGACTGGAGTGGTACATCCGGTAGAAGCTGCTGATCGCCTCGCAGGCCACGTCTACCCGATCGGTAATTGTATAGAGATGTAGATCGTCAGCGCTGATCAGTCCGGGTTTGAGCAGATGTTCCCGGATATGGTCTTCCCAGCCCTGCCAGTAGGTGGCACCGGGCGGGTCGATCAGCACCAGGGGCAGCAGTCCTGATTTGCCCGTCTGCATCAGGGTGAGGCATTCAAACGCTTCGTCCTGGGTGCCAAACCCGCCGGGAAACAGGGCCAGCGCATCGCTCTCGCGCAGGAAAAACAGTTTGCGGGTAAAGAAATACTTGAAATTGACTAGCTTCGGGTCGCCCTCAATGAACGGATTCGAGCCCTGCTCAAACGGCAGCTGGATGTTCAGCCCAAACGACTTGTCGATCCCGGCTCCCTCGTTCCCGGCCTGCATAATTCCAGGGCCGCCGCCGGTAATCACCATGAAGCCCTGCTCGGTCACGGCCTTGGCAAAATCGATCGCCATCTGATATTCCGGCTGGTGGCGGGCAATGCGGGCCGAGCCAAAAATCGAGATCTTGCGCACGTGCCGGTAGGGATAAAACACCCGAAAGGCGCGTTCCATGTCCTGGAGCGAGGCGTTGAGAATTTTCCAATCCAGCCGATCGCCTTCTACCTCAGCCATGCGGACCAGCGTGGTCAGGGCTTGTTGAATCAGGGCACCGTGCTTCAGATGGGGTAATTGGCTCAACAGCTCGCCGATCTCCGCTTGCAGCGCCGCCAAAGGAGAGGAGGATAGAGTCATGAATTTTGGATGAATGGGCAGTATTTTATTTTATCGGGATTTGGCCGCCTTACCCTGTGCGTTGTAGTCTTGCCTGGAACCAGGTTCTGTCTGGAACCAGATCGGGATAGGGGTTTGGCAAGAGCGCTACTGGCAAGAGCGCGGCTGATTAAGAGCGCTACAATGGCCAATGTCGCATTCTGCCCAAGCCCTATGACCCATTCTGCCCCTCCCCAAGCGCCTATTCCGGTAGTGATCAATGGAGCCGCCGGTAAAATGGGCCGCGAGGTGGTCAAAGCCGTGGCCGCTGCTCCTGATTTGAACCTGGTGGGCGCGGTCGATCGCAACCCGGAGCTGCAAGGGCAGGATGTGGGCGAACTGGCCGGAATCGAAGCTCTGGAGATCCCAATTGTGGACGATTTGCAGGCGTCGCTGGTGTTGGCGACCCAGGAGCGACAGCCGCCCGTGATGGTGGACTTTACCCACCCTGACTCGATCTACGAAAACATTCGAGCCGCGATTGCCTACGGCGTTCGTCCGGTGGTGGGCACGACAGGCCTCAGCCCCGAACAGATCGAAGACCTGGCCGACTTTGCCGACAAGGCCAGCATGGGCGTGGCGATTGTACCCAACTTCTCGATTGGCATGGTGCTGCTCCAGCAGGCGGCAATCCGGGCCTCCCAATATTTTGAGCATGTCGAAATCATCGAGCTGCACCACAACCAGAAAGCCGACGCCCCCAGCGGCACCGCCCTGCAAACCGCCCAGCTTTTGGAAGAACTGGGCAAACCTTTTAATCCGCCTCAGGTGAGCGAAACCGAAAAACTGGCCGGGGCCAGGGGCAGCCGCACCGGGGAGGGTATCCGCATCCACAGCGTTCGTTTGCCGGGCCTGATTGCCCACCAGGAAGTTTTGTTTGGGTCGCCTGGCGAACTCTATACGCTGCGACACGACACCAGCGACCGGGCCTGCTATATGCCGGGTGTCCTGCTAACGATTCGCAAGGTGATCCAGCTCAAGTCGCTGGTATATGGATTAGAGAAGCTGCTGTAGGGCGTGATTTGATTTTTATTTTAAGGTAGAAAAAAGCTAAAAAAATTGCCTGACCTCATAAGCCCCCGAGGTCAGGCAGTCACCTGTAAGGACGCTTCCTAGTCGGTAAAACAGGGATAACTCAATTGCCCCCTAGTTATCCAGCCTTACCGAATTGCGTTCTCCAGAAGTGAGTTCATTCTGTCCTTTGCGCCCCCCTAATCACGTCGAAAATTACACGGAACTTCTGTGCGACTTTTCAGGTGAATCCCAATAAAGATCCGTATTTTCCCCTTGCTGAGTGATTCTGCTTAGTTGTAAGCAAGGAATATCACCTCCTCCCCTGCTCGAAGACAGGACGTGAGTTAGGATCGAACCAGATATTTATTGTCCCTGTTGCTCCTGCCTGTTGCTCTCGCCTATTGCCCTATGACAGCCCCATGCTAATCCCCATTACCCGCAGAAAGTTTGAAGAGCTGATTCCGGTTACTGCCACAGCTGCCCAGTATCGCTATTACTGGGGCAAGTTTTCCGACATTTTGCAGCGGGTGTTGATTTCGGTGGCCTCGCTGGTAGTGGTGCTGCTGCTGGCCTATTTTGCGGGCGGGCGGTTTGAGATTCTGTTTGCCTTTTTGGGGGCCGCCACGGGGCTCTACTGGTTCTGGAGTCCGGTCTACTGGGCCACTCGGCGCAATTTGGCCTGCCGCAAGTACAAATACAGCGGCTTTCTGCGGGGTGAAGTTCTGGAAACCTTTATCACCGAAGAACTGGTTGGCAAAGAAGAAACCGTCAACAAACAGGGCGAGCTGGTGATCATCGAGAACCGAGAGCGGCGGATCAATCTGGCGATCGGTGACGAATCCGGCTTTGAAACCACGGTTCAGGCTCCGCTGCTGCGGGAACACCGCTCGATTCGTCCGGGCGATGCGGCTGAGCTGATTGTGATGTCGAACCGGGGCGATTTGAGCCGAATTGGATTCATCTCCGATGTGTTTCTGCCCGAATATGACCTCTGGGTGTCCAACTACCCCTATCTGCGGCGGGATGCGTTTCTGGAGGTCAGCCGCGATTTGGGACGGCAGGTGGTGCGCTGGCAGCAGGAGGAGCGCTGGGAAGAGGAACCCCGCGATACCAGAAGAAACCCCCGAGACCGTCGCAACCGCGAGGATGATGCTTGGCGCAGCAATATGCGGCGGATGCGCGGCAGCCCCGACTCTGATTAGAAGAAGCTAACTAAACGCAATCAAACGTAGTCTGAACTGACGCAGCCCAGCTCCAGCGGCATTTCGGGCTGCCAGCGGTATTTGGCTAGACTGATCTTGCCTGCGGACGAAAACACCACACCCTCCTGTTCTAGCAAAACCCGCTGGAGCTGATCGTCACCATGTCGCCAGGGCGATTCGGAAATCTCACCTTTGGCATTGATGACCCGATGCCAGGGCACCTCCAGCTCATGGGTGACTCGATAGAGCGCATAGCCCACCAGACGGGCCTGTCGCGGCAGATTGGCCAGTTCGGCTACCTGCCCATAGGTGGCTACTGTCCCGGCTGGAATCTGCCGAACCACGGCATAGATCGCTTCATAGGCTGACATGGGGTTACTCCTGATCAACGCTTGCGAATTTCTAAGCTGACCTGTTTGATTGGCAGGTCGAATGTCATCATGATTAAAGCAAACGCCACTGGTTACAAGCGCAAACTTCCGTGAAACTCATCCTCCCTCACCGGCTCACCGCTGAGCTTCAGCAGTTCGGTCAGCAAATCGGCCAGCGGCTGCCTCGCCTCTCCCCTCGGCTGAAGCGATCTGGAGAGCGCCTGGTCCTGCAAGCCCGCCGTTCCAAAACCTGGCTGCTGAGCGGTTTGGGGCTGCTGTTGCTCTGGGTCTGGCTCTGGCAGTGGCTGCTTGCGGTGGGTGTTGGTTTGGCCGTCACGGTCGGGCTATATTTGGCCCAGCAGGGACGGCTTCGGCTGCCGTCCAAGTTAATCCCAGGCTGGCGCAAGCTCTGGTCTCCGGCGAATCGCGCCCTCAGTCTGGCCGTGCTGGGCGGGCTGCTGGCCCTGGGTAGCACCTATTTGGCCACGCTGCTCTGGGTGTCCGAGTCGCCTGGGCTAGCGGCAAATGTGATCCTGCAAAGCTACGGGATGCTGGCGGTGCTGGGGCTGCTGCTCTGGCAGGGGGCGAATTTGGGGCGGCCCTCGACTCCTGGCTTTTCCAGATCTGATCTGTCTGACCTGACCGATGAAGATCCGCTGCGGCGGTTGATTGCGGTGCGGCAGATGACTGAAGCAGCCCTATCTCCGGTTCCGGTAGCCACCGGCCATTTGGCCGCCAGCCATCTAGCTGACTGTTTCCGGCTGATGCTAGACCGGGAAACGGAACCCCTGGTTTGCAGCGCCCTGCTGGACGGGTTGCAGCGGCTCAGCGTCAGGTCACATCACCGCCCATCTCCATCGCCAGCTTCGCCGATGCCTCAGCTTAGGGACAGTGGAGCGGTGCCGGTTCAACCGCAGGCTCCATCAGAACAACCCCCAGCAGAATTTGTGGTGCAAACCAAGCCAGAACAGGAGTCAGTTGCTCCCTCGCGTGAAGTTTCTGCCTCGCGTGAAGAGTAGTTGCAAAACTAGCAGAGCTTGCGCCAGGGGAAAATTTTTAAGCTATAACTTAGACCTTTCATCCCTTACCTTCTGCGCTGTTGCTATGGATCGCTTCTTTAAAGTCGAGGTTTTGTCTCAAACGCCTGCTCCGCAGCAGACTATTTACGCGGCGATGCATCAGGACTATGCTGAAAGCTTTGTCTGGGACGAACGCGACCGGTTTCCCAGCGAGGCCGAGGCGGGCGAAATCATTGTTAAACATCTGCTGGCGGGCAATCGCGGCCACTATGGCCCGCTGGAGCATCCCCAAATTGTGCTGAACTGCGGCTTCTTCCCCCACTCGACGATGCAGCAAATTCGGACTCATCGGGTAGGCGTTTCTTTTGATGTACAGTGTCTGGCTGGGGATACTGAGGTGACGTTCCTCCATGCTTCCGGCGGGCTGAGAAAAATCAAAATCTCTCGACTCTATGAGCTGTGGGCAAACGGTGAGAACGTAGTGCGCGAACGCAAAATTCGAGGCCGCAACGGAGAACTGCCGGGAAGATACCGCCGCGACTGCAAAACGCGACTTCAGAAGATGAAGCTGCGTGTCTTGAATGAACAGACTGGAATATTTGAAATTGGCCACATTCAGCATGTGTTTGATCAAGGCACTCAGCCCGTCTATCGCCTGACGCTTGAGGATGGCAAAATCCTTGACTGCACCGAAAACCATCGTCTTTTCACCCGCGACGGCTGGCAAACTATGCAAGCAGCGCTGGGGCTGATCACAGACTCGGATCGGCAAGTTGTTAGCTATAGCCAAGACTGTTACCTGATGGCTAATGGCGTTGTGGTTGAGGAGCTAGAATTTGCTCAAAATTTTGTGCCGATTACCGCTCTGAGCGACAAACCTAAACCAGTTGGCCGCAAACTGAAGGCTCATCCAGTTAAAGTGGTGCAAGTCAAATATCTGGGGTTGCAACAGACCTACGATCTAGAAGTAGCTGGAGAATGGCATAACTTTGTAGCCAATGGTGTCGTTGTCCACAACTCTTTCCGCTATTCTGGCAAGCGCATCATCGATGTCGTAGAAGGCAAGCGTGAACTGGAAGAAGTATTTTATCTGCGTCCTGTCGGAAACTACAGCGACCGTCAGGGGAAACGCTACGAATACACCGAAGCGCTGCGGCAGGAAGACCTCGACTGGTGTCTCAAAGCCTCCTACCGCTACGCCGAGCGCATCCAGCAGGGATTCTCGGAGGAACATGCCCGTAGTATCATTCCGTTTGACGTGCGGCAGCATTGGGTGATGTCGGCCAACGTCCGCTCGCTGATGCATCTGCTCGATCTGCGCTGGAAGCTGGACGCCCAACTCGAAGCCCAGGAGTTGTGTGAATTGATCTGGACAGTCTTTCAAGCCTGGGTTCCGGCAGTGGCGGGCTGGTATGAGTCGAATCGGGCCAAGAAGGCAAAGCTGGCTCCGTAGAATAACTTTCCTCAGAATAACTTTCCTCAGCTAATTCCTCGCCTGCTTGCGGACTAGTCTACAGCGAGTGGAGATTTCAATCTCTAACTCGTACTCCTGCGCCATACCGCGCCGTTGCGGGGCTTGTTCTACAGCCTTCTTGCTCCAGAGCGTCTGCTCGATTTGCTGCTGGCCCGAGATGCTGTTGCGATGACGGTGGTAGTAGTAGAGTGGTTTTTGCAGTGCGCTGGAAGCTTGTGAATCCGATGAGATGCTGCTCAGGCTCCTGAATTTTTCAAGATCGAGCGACTTTGAACTAGAGTAGCACCTGCAGCCTGCGGGGATGAGCGCAACCGTTTAGATTTGTCTACAATCTATAGCTGTAGTCCTATGGATTAGGACGGGGTGCAGGGTAAAACCCTCATCTCTTCTACTGTCCTTCGAATCGATTCATCCTATGCCCCCTCTCCGCTTTCGGCAGATCTGCCTGAGTTCAGCGCTATTGCTTAGCTCTATCCAGGCTGCAACAGCTGCCCAGACGCCGCAGGATAGCGCTGGCCGTTTCCCCCTCGCGGCTACGACGCCAGAAATGATCGTTCCGAACCTGCCGCCGCTTCGGCCTACCTGGCCCGATCCGGTTGAGCTGTCGCTGCGGTTGATTCTGAAGCGCAGCGACCGGCGAGTTTACCTCTATCGCGGCGCTACCCAGGTGGGAAGCTATCCTGTGGCCGTCGGAAAGGCAGGATGGGAAACGCCTCTGGGCACCTGGGCTGTGAATGATATGCAAGAGCATCCGAGCTGGGTGCATCCCTTTACTGGCGAAGTCGTGCCGCCCGGACCCGATAATCCCCTGGGCGAGCGCTGGATTGGCTTCTGGACGAATGGCCGCAGCTACATTGGTTTTCACGGCACCCCGACCCGCGAGTCGGTTGGTCGGGCCGCCTCCCATGGCTGTGTGCGGATGTATAACGAGGACGTGCGGGCGCTGTATGAGCTGGTGGAGATTGGAACGCCCGTGACTGTAGTGCCCTAGGCATTTGGGTTCTGCCTGGCACAGGCCCATATATCTGGGCTGATCTGGTGCGGCAAGTTTCGCGGGTCACTGCTAGCTGGTTCTGCCCATCGGGGATGGAGGGCTGACAGCTCGGGCACAGAATAGATCTGTGAAAATTAGCAGAGACATATGAATTGAGATCTTCCGCAAAGGTTGGATTGAATCTGCAAATCTTTCTGATAGCCGCTAGAAAGAAATAAAGTGATAGTGCGATGACCACTGGCGAACAAAATCTTAGCAATTACTCCCTATTAAATAGAGAATGTAGAGACATATCTTCTAATTTCCAACAGGAACCGCTATTTCTCGGGCTGTATTCAAATTCTAATGGCTGCAACTGCCGCGCCTCAAGTCAGTTAGTTTACAGATTTGGAGTAGAGTTCTGTTCCTTCAGGCTGGCGGATTGTCAGCGTACAGCGGGTGATTTGCGCCAATCTGCATTCTGACAGGGCTCGCGTCGGGGGCTACAAACTGGGGGCTGCGGAACAGTCTGCTGGGGCAACGAGCTGTTTCAGGGATGTGTTATTCGAGAGACATGTTGTTTGAGAGATGTGTTATTCGAGAAACAGTAAGCTAACATGATCGGCAAGGTTCGGTTGCGGGCATGGCTGACGGATACATCTACACCAGTCGTTTATTACACGATTACTATGTCTCAAACGAATGCCGCACGCAATCGGGTGGCTCGCAACAAACGCTCCACCCCCTGGAT
>JBJTUI010000554.1:0-8315 GCA_046080625.1 Elainella sp.
GTCAGCTTGAGCGAGGGGTTAGGCGTCACCGTACTGCGGCACCTTGGCTGTTGTACTGCTTCTGATTGAGCTCCGCGACGAATTGGGCGACAACAGACTGCAGGAACATCTAGCCGGTGTCAAGGAGGTTCTATGAGTACCGACCCGAATCAATCCTCTAAGTTACCTAGATCGGCCTCGTCTGCCCCGTCGCGAACCAACCAGTCGCGAACCAACCAATCGCGAACCAAGGGCCAGACGGACCCAGCCCCCGAACCTTCCTCACCAGCGGAACCCATGACTGATCAACCATCAAATTCTACACTCGCAACTCCTCCCACCCGTATCCCCGCTTCTGAATCTGCTGGGTCTACCAACCCGCCAGCGACTGAACCGGCTATTTCAACGTCATCTACTGCCGTGCCTAAATCTGGAACCCAACCCTCACCTGATCTCACACCGACCGAAGTACCGACCGAAGCAGCCCCTGAGCCCGAGGCAGCCCCTGAGCCTGTAGATGGTTCAGGTTCATTAGAGAGCCCAGCATCCGAAAGCACCGAAGCTGCAACCACCGAAGCCGAAAGCGAAGCCGAAAGCACCGAAGCCAGCCCCGAGCCTGAGGCTCTACCTGAGGTTCTGCAAGCCGCCAGCTCTACATCTGCTGCGGACTCGATCAGCTCTGCCGCCAGCTCTACATCTGCCGCCAGCTCTACAGTGGACAGTCCTGCCACAGACTCCGACTCTGATAGCCCAGTAGAGATCAGCTCGGTAGAAACTCCGGCAGAATCTAATCCGACAGAAACCAGCCCGGCAGAAACCAGTTCAGTAGAATCTGCTCCGGCCAAGCCGGTCAATCATTCGCGCAATCAGCCTATTCCGCCCGCCAGCGAACCGATGCAATATCGCGCCATTGGTCTGGTGCGGGGCAAATACGCGCCGTCGGAAGAGCAATTCACTCTCGGCTCGATCTTCACGGATGATGGGGTGATGATCGACGCAGTGCTGTTGGGGCGCGTCATGAGCCTGGTTAAGAAGCACATTGATTTGGCCGAGTCGCACCTCTGGGTCGTGTATCCCCGCACCCGCGAAAAGAATTTGGAACTCCACATGCAGATTGTCGGCGTCTGGGAACCCGACAAACTGAATCGCATGGCCGGAGAAGAAACGGCTTTTGCTGCTGAAGCAGGTGAAGACCTGGAAACGGATGAACTGGAAGCTGAGGCGGCTGAGGAAGTAGAGGCAGCTGATCAGGCTGTGGAAGCTGAGGGAGAGGCTGAAGGAGAGGTCGAATCGGAATCCGGTGCAGAAGCGCTGGTTGAGGCTGAGCTCCAGGATGAGCCCGTCAGCGCGGCCAGCGAACCCGCTAATGAGTCTGTCGATGAGTCTGCCGGTGAGCCTGTTAGCGAGCCCGTCAGCCAGCCCGTCAGCGAGTTCGCCAACAGCTCCGACGGTTCTGACGGTGGAGACGACCTAGACGACTGCTATTTCTCGGTGCGAGGCGAAGTAGTCTTTCAAGCCGAGGAAGACCAGCGGCTGTTGGTCAAGATTCGGCGGGCTCCCAAGCCTGGTGAGACTGAGGGCAAAGCCTTCAAGGTCGCGCTGAAGGGCATTCTGGCTGGTAAGGCCCTGGGCTATTTCTGGGATATGCAGGTGCGTCGTACCGGTACTGACCTGATTGTCCAGGAAGCGACGCAGATTGGTATGGTGCCTCCCCAAAAACGCACACCCGGCAAGCGAGGCGGGCCAGGAGGCCGCAGACCCCCGGCCCGGCGTGGAGCTGGTGGACCTCTGCCTCGGCGCAACGGACAGACCAGCCCTCCTCGGCGACGTTGGGACAACCGGGAAGGCGGACGCGAACCAGGTCGGGAAGGTGGACGCGAAAATCGCCCTTACCGCAGCGAGCGCCCGACAGCTCCTGCTACACCCAAACCGCCCGTGGCCAAACCAGTCAAGCGCCAGAAAGACGAGCCGTCAGCCTGACGGATGGCCTGCCGTTGCGACAGCGCTGTTGAGTCCTTGACAGCAGCTGATTGCGGCGATTAGACGGCAACTAAACAGGGCGATTAAACAAAGCCCCTGTCCTGGATCAACCGAGACGGGGGCTTTGCTGTTGAGTAAGCTGAGCTATTCAATTCTGGTCAACGTTCAACTCCGGCCAGCGTTCAATTCTAGCCAGCGCTGCGAGCTGATCCAGGGACTCGACCGTGAATTAAACCGCAGCCAGTTCAGGGCGGCGGCTGTTGCGGATGCCTTCGATGGCCTGGGCATAGTCGGATTGGCCAAACACGCCTGAACCCGAAACAATCGCATTCGCGCCCACTTCCAGCACCTGCCAGGTGTTGTTAGCCTTCAACCCGCCGTCTACCTCAATCCAGGGATCGAGGCCGCGCTCGTCGCACATCTGCCGCAGCTTCTGAATTTTGGGCAGAACCGTAGGAATGAAGCTCTGGCCACCAAAGCCAGGGTTAACGCTCATGATCAGCACAATGTCGCACAGGTCGAGCACGTAGTCGAGCAGTTCCAGAGAGCTGCCGGGGTTAAGCACAACGCCTGCCTTTTTGCCCAGCTCTTTGATTTGTCCCAAAACCCGATGCACATGGGTCGTGGAGCTGGTTTCGGCATGGACCAGAATGTGGTCAGCGCCCGCCTTGGCAAAATCGGCCACGTACTTTTCGGGTTCCACAATCATCAAATGCACATCCAGGGGCTTCTGGGTGTAGGGCCGGATCGCATCCACAATCAGGGGGCCAATCGTGATGTTGGGCACGAACCGCCCATCCATGACATCGACATGCACCCAGTCAGCACCAGCAGCATCAATGGCCTGAATTTCCTGTCCCAGGCGACTAAAATCTGCTGATAAGATCGATGGAGCAACAACAACTGGCTTCGGCGACGTTTGGCTCATGGGTTCCTCAATTCTGCGTCTGGTATCGGTTTACGGTGATTTGGCTAACTTCTAGCTGAGATAGCTGAGAAATTGTGGAGGCTGGTAACTTTGGGCTATATCGCCGAATGATCCAGCTCTGAAACTCCGCAAATGCTCAGCGCGACTCAGTGGACAACAAGCGGTTGATTCGCACCATCGGGCAAGCAAAACTAACCACAATGTGTGATTAGTGTAACAAAATGTGTCTCAGCCCTCGTACTTCGCTAATAAAACCGAACAAAATTTCACCAGAAGTTTACCACAGCCGCTTCAGCCAAGCTGAGCGATGGCTGCGCCCAGCAGGTTGCGCCCAGTAGAAGAAAGCTATCGAGTCCAACCAAACCTCAAGCAATCAAAAACATACGCAACAGAGACTGTCCATGGTCGATTCAAAATCTCGCCCCCGGTCCTCTAGCCCTGTTCCGGCTGCCCAACCCGGCTGGCGATTGAACCAACGCAGCCGCTGCCTTCGCTCACTGCGGCTTTGGCTCTGTGGCCTCGGCAGTTTGGCCGGTATGTTGACGGCGGTCTCGGTGGCGGCCCTCGACAATTCGGTGGGTGAAACCGGGATCGACGCCTACCGGCTGCACCAGCCGCCCTACAGCCTGACCGGACGCAAGATCGGCATTGGCCAGGTAGAGGTAGGTCGGCCTGCCCAGATCGGCTTCGATAAGGTGGCCAGTACCAACGCGGTGATCCGGCCCGATCGGCTGTTTGTCCGCAACAACTCGGCCCAGCCCAATGATTTTGTCGATCAGCATGCCAGCCGGGTAGCCAGTATTATGATCAGCCGCGACAAGCGTCGCACGGGGGTGGCCCCCAATGCCAAGCTCTACTCCTCTGCCATTGGCAATGATCCCAACAGTGGCCAACCCCAGGAATGTTTAGCCGCCCAGACTGTAGCCGCTCAGAACGGCGGTGATGTGCGGGCGATTAACTTCAGCTTTGGCGAGTCGCTCAGCCGCGATCCGCGCCCCAAACCAGTGCTGGACGGCAATGCCCTGCTGACCCAATGCGTAGACTGGTCTACCCGCGTCCACAACGCCCTCTATGTGATTTCGGGCAACCAGGGCCGGGGCGGTTTCCCAATCCCCACCGACACCTTCAACGGCATGACGATCGCCAACTCCATGGCAATCAACGGCAGGCTCTACAACAAGGTGGATTTCTTCAGTCTGGGCAGCGAACCCACGGTAGTGATTGGCCGAGATCCTGCCGATGAGCGCAACGTCGGCCCCCGTCGCTCGGTCACGCTAGTCGCCCCCGGACGCGCCATGGCCACCTTCAAACCCGATGGCACGATTGCTCCACCCGATACGGGCGGCACCAGCTTCGCCGCTCCCCATGTCACCGGCACCGTAGCTTTGCTGCAAGAGCTAGGCGACCGGATGATTCGACAGGCCAGACAGGTTTCCAACCCCCAGTCCCTGCCCCAGTGGACGCTAGACGCCCGCCAGGCCGAGGTGATGAAGGCAGTGCTGATGAACTCAGCCGACAAAATCCAGGACCGGGGAGACGGGATGCTGCTGGGCATGAGTCGCACCCTGCTGAATATTCCCAACCGCAGCTGGCTGGAGTCCGATGCCTATCGCGATCCTAAAATCCCTCTAGATGCCCAGATGGGTACAGGGCACCTGAACGCCTATCGCGCCTACCAGCAGTTCAGTCCAGGCCAGTGGGCACCCTCTGCCCCAGTGCCAGCAATTGGCTGGGACTACCGCCGCGTGGGGTTGACCCCGGACGAATCCCCCTACCAGGACTATGTGCTGGAGCCCCAGCTGCAGGGCGGCAGTTTTATCAGCGTCACGCTGGCCTGGAACCGGCTGGTCGAACTCCAGGACCGCAACCGCAACCAGCTGTTTGACGAGGCCGAGTCTTTTGTCGATCGCGGCCTCAACAACCTGGATATCTACCTGATGCCCGCCGACGCCACCGACCCCGGCCAGAGCGTCTGGTCCTCAATCAGCTCGGTCGATAGCGTGGAGCATATTTTCCACCAAATCCCGGTTACGGGGCGCTACAAAATTCGGGTGGTGTTTCGCAACCCGGTGAACGAACCCGTCCAGCTCTATGCCCTGGCCTGGTGGGCCATACCGGTTGAATAGGGCGCTCTCCCGTTTGCTCAGCGACTTGCTCAGCAACCCTCCGCTAGTCCGGGTCATGCTTGAACTGGCGTGGATTCTGGGGATTGGCGCGGTCGGCTTGGCGGACATACCAGCGCCGCCACTCGGTTGAACTGCGGATGGCAATCCAGAGCAGCAGCAGCACAATCAAACCTCCCTGTCTGGGCGCGTCAAAGGCCAGCAGCACCAGCGCCACACAGAGAAAGTCCTGCGAAAAAATTACCCAGGCGGGCAGTCCCCGCAGGCGATAGGCCCACCCCACCTGCACCAGCTGCAAGACAAAGGCCAGCGTTCCGCCCAACAGGGCCAGCGTCCAGATCAGGATGCTATCCAGACCGGCAGTGCGGGCGACGGTGATCCCGGCCATCGCGCCAACCAGGGGACTGAAGGTTAACTGCACCAGTTGCAGCAGTCGTTGGCCCAGGCGCTCTTTGGAAAACAGCAGTTCCACCAGCGACCAGCTCACCAGCACCCCCAGCACCAGGGGCGGCGGAATCCGGGACAAGATCGGCACATTCACCCAGGAGTCGTTTTGCAGCAGGGCCATCAGCAGCAGCGGCAGGGCGATCCGCAGGCCCATGGCAGCCGAGAGGGACAACACTGTCAGCACTGCAAGCATGGCCAGCCTCCCTAGAGCAGCAGGTCAGCAGAATCGGTCAGCGGAGCTGTCACCATCACCGGGTCTTGGTAGAGGGGAACCGTAAAGGTGACGGTGGAGCCCAACCCCTCACCCATGCTGAAGAAGTTCACCACCCCCCCCATGGCCTCGACCAGCTTTTGGGAAATCGCCAGCCCCAGCCCGGTGCCGCCATATTGGCGGGTGCGAGATCCATCTACCTGGCTAAAGCTCTGGAACAGCTTGTCCTGTTTTTCCAGCGAGACGCCAATGCCCGTATCGGCGACGCTGATTTTCACGGTGCCAGGCTTCTCTTCTTCCTGCACCACAACCTTGCCCGGAATCACCTCGGCGCTAATCGTGATGCTGCCCTCGTGGGTGAATTTGATCGCGTTGCCCACCAGATTTAGCATCACCTGCTTCAAGCGCTGGTAGTTGCCATACAGGATCACCTGGTCGCGCGTGTCGGGAGCGCGAATCTCAAAGCTGAGATGCTTTTGCTGGGCCTGGGGTCGGGTGAATTTCTCGACATCCAGCAGCAGATCGTCGAGCTGGATCGGGTTGAGGTCGAGCTGCATCTTGCCCGCCTCGATTTTGGCAATATCCAGGATGTCGTTGATCAGATCTAGCAGCAGGCGAGCCGAGCGGTAGGCTTCGTCGATGAATTGCGTCCGCTCTTCCGGATCGTCCACCATGCCGTCGAGGATTAGTTTCAGGAAGCCGAGAATGCCGTTCAGGGGAGTCCGCAGCTCGTGCGAAGTGTTAGCCAAAAACTCGCTCTTCAGCCGCGAAGCCGCCTCGGCATGTTGACGCGCTTCCTCCAGGTCAGACTGCTGTCGCATCAGTCGGTCATTGATCTGCTGGAGTTCGACGGCTAGCCGCTGACTCTCTGCCAACATCTGGGCTTGGGCAATGCCGGTACCAAGCTGCACCGCTAGCTCCTCCAGCAGCTCAGCCGTATTTTCAGTTAATTCAGCGCCAGTTAATTCAGCGCCAGGCAGTTCAGGACCGCGAATCTGATGCAGCAAGACCAAGCCATTGACCTGGCCCTGGTACCGGGTAGGCAGCACCAGCGATCTCGGATCAGCACCAACTGTCAGAACTGGCTTGAGCGTAATCAGCGCCTGGTTGACCTCGGTGGTCAGGGAAGGAGCGCTGCCCAGCCAGGTCGATAGATCGGGGTATTCTAGAGAGTTTTCTGTCTGGTCGGCCTCTGGAAGCTGCTCTGGAAGCTGCTCTGGGGGCTGCTCTGGTGAGACCATTGCCAGAATCGGCAAACCACCATCCGCGAGATAGGTGCAGAAAATGCCTTGCTCGGCCCTAAATGCAGCGGCCAAACCAGCTGCTGTGCGCTGGGCTATTTGGTTAAGGTCGAGGGTTTGGCGAGCGGCATTGATCACCTGCTGAATTGCCTGTTCTGACACCTGTTCCGTAGAAGCGGGTCTGGGTGATCGCAGTTGCGTCAGTTCGGCTTCTGGTGGGGTAAGGAGCGACTCCCCCGCCCTTTCTAGCAAGCGTCCAGTCGCCACTACCAGGGTGATCGAACCTTGAGCCACGGGCACCGGACTCAGGGTTAGCTCAAACAAAAAGCAGTTGTGATCTAGACCAAATGGACATTGAAACTGGACAGGAGCTGCACTCTCTAACACTTGCGCCACTCGCTCCAGGTAGAAGGGTGCAGCAGGGGCAAAAGCAGGCTTCAGGGTCCCGACGATCTGCTCGGAGCGTAGATTGTGCTGAGCTGCATCCTTCCAGTAAAACGACAGATAGCGACCGTTTCGATCCTGCGTGAACACCAAATCAAATTCCCCAGCCGAGTCCGCTTCACCGTTGGCAGCCGTCAAATTCTTCGATTCAGTGGGCAGTGACAGGTCGCCGGAAGAAGTCATCAGTGTAGAACCACTAACAGGATGAAATTTGCGGGCCTTGACCAGAGGGCGAGACGAGCGCAGACAGGCGATAGGGCATAAAAAGCTGTTCCAGTTAGATGATAGCCGGACTGTCCCAATTGAGGCCGCTGAGTCGAGTCCAAGCCCCCATGAAGTTAAAGCTAGCAGTTAAAGCTGGCAGTTAAAACTTACGACAATTCAGGGCTAGGGCTGGAGTAAGCCCCTACCCCACACAGCTCTCATCAGCTAAATCTGAAAGCCTCAATGGAATAACCGAAGCGGCAGGCTTGGTTGATCACCCGACCGGAAACCCGCGGCAGATTGCCGAACGCTGGCCAGAACGGCATTGAGCAGCTAGTCGTGGGCTTAGCGGAAAGGGAGAGACAGAGGCCAGAGCTGAACAGTCAAAGCGGCAGCTGGTAGATCAGCCGGTAGACTTTAACGAGTGGACTTCAGGAGATTTTACCGCTTTTTGACTGAATCCATTATTCCTCGCTCTTCTGCCCAATCAATCATTCCATTCGCCTTTGGGTGGAACAGGAGGATTTCGGCGCAGGGTGCGGGTCAAATCATCGTCCCGACGGTTGCCACCGCTGAGCCATTGCCGCACAGCCACCTCGATCACCTTACTGGGATCGCTGGTGAGATGGCTAATCTGTTCGAGCAGCTCAGCGTCAATTTGGATTGAAACGCTGACCTTGCCAGATAGAGGCTTGGAGTCAACACCAGGATCATTCATAAAGCTTGCAAATTGGGTAGCAACAGGTTAGTTAGAACGG
>JBJTUI010000555.1:0-3904 GCA_046080625.1 Elainella sp.
ATCTCACCCGGCCCCCAGATGCCCAATACGACTGTCGTGCCGTCTTCCAGCCAGGTGACAGAGCGGACAAAACCCGACTCGATCTGCCAGAGATAATCAGGTTTAGGAGGCAAGATGGAACGCGCTGCAAATAGCGTAGAGGCTTGAGGCAAAACAGATATAGAGATAGGAGTAAGAACGGTGAGAGGTGCTGTCATGAGCGGAAGTTGAATTACTGCTGGATTTCTGGATCGATTCAAACACAGGCTGGAACAGGCGACAGGATTTCCATTGTCCCTGGATTGAGACATTCAGCATTCGGCAATGCCCCCTACCCTGCCGCTCGGCCCAATAGAAGCGACAGTGTCGACAGCAGAACTGTCCGGAACTGGGCTGTCTGGAACTGGACTGTTTGGAACTGGACTGTACAGGTCTGTCTGATAAGGACATAAGACTGCTGAGGCATAGGCTAACTGAACTGGATCTGCCTAGAACGCTGTAATCGCGCCAGCCGGGTTTCGAATTGCCCTGGCCAGAACTACCCGACTCAAATAAAAACCCGACTTAAATAAAATATGGTAAACCAATCGACTTATAGTACTTAACTGTTAGATTGACTTTAGCACGTCGCGCCATGCAGGACAAGCTTTTTATTTTAGATTCCCGAGCCAGCCGGGCTTCAGAGGCCCAGACGAAGCTCTAGAGCTTCAGGCAAGATTACTAGACCCGCCAACCTGCTGCCCCGCCCCAGGCGAATCACGGCTCATTAAGTTGTTGTTAAATACTATAAATTGATCGAATAACCGTAGTATATTGCTGGCATGTCTCCAGTCTGTGGGGCGCAGGGGCTCCTGGCCGAGATGGTGTTTTGCCTACTTCAGGTCAGGTGCGCAGCGTAGGGCAGTGAATAGTAGGGCAGTGAATATGAGTTTATCCGCAGGTCGTCTGCCCACAGGGCAGGATGCCAGGCTGAAGTTGAAGCGATTGATCACGCTGAATCGGTTAATTTCTGCCGCTTCAGTTTTGACAATTCTACTGATTTGGTGGCTCGCAACCACCCTACAGTGGGTCAGCCCGCTGTTTTTGCCGCCGCCGGGTGCAGTTTGGGCGGCGTTTATCGAGATTCTGCAAAACGGCTATAAGGGCAACTCCCTGCTGTTTCACATCTACCAAAGCCTATATCGGCTGGTGGTGGCGCTGCTGTTGGCCAGCCTGACAGCGATTCCGCTGGGCCTGCTCTGCGGTTTCTTCAAGCCAGTCCGGGCGGCACTTGATCCAATTATCGAGTTTTATCGCCCGCTGCCGCCTCTGGCCTACTATACGCTGCTGGTAATCTGGCTGGGAATCGAGAATCCCTCTAAAATCGCGCTGCTGTTTCTGGCAGCGTTCGCGCCCCTGTTTCTAGCAGTTGTCTCTGGTGTTCAGCGGATTTCGATCGATCGGATTAACGGAGCCCGTTCCCTGGGAGCAAGCGGCTGGCAGCTGTTTTTCCACGTGATCTTTCCATCTTGCTTACCGGAAATTTTCACGGGATTGAGAACGGCAATTGGCGTTGCCTATTCAACTCTGGTAGCTGCCGAAATGGTCGCAGCCGTATCGGGGATTGGCTGGATGGTGCTGGATGCCAGCAAATTTCTCAGAAGTGATGTGATTTTTGTCGGCATCATCATCATGGGCGTCATTGCCGTTTTAATCGACTTTGGAATTCGCTGGGTGCAGGACTCCCAGCTTCCCTGGATTGGTCGAGACAGTTGATTTAGACAGTTAATTTAGACGGTTGTTTTCAGACGCTTGTTTTCAGTTACAGCATTTTCATCTCCGTTGCCGCACCTAATGCGAGGGGAACCTGCTGTATTCACCATCAAGTTTACAAAGATAGCGAAGGACAGAAACCTATGCAAATCAGACGTCGTGATCTGTTGTTCGGCCTGGTTGGGTTGAGTGTGCCGCTGGTTGTTTCAAGCTGCACAGGCTCTGCTCCAACGGCTTCTAGCTCCAGTTCACCTGCCCAAGCTCCAGCTGCGCCAGAAAAAATTCGCATCGGCTACCAGGTGATTCCCAACGGGGAACTCTTGGCCAAGGCGCTGGGGCTGGCAACCAAAGCATTTCCCAATTCCCAGGTGGAATATATCAGCTTCGACTCTGGGCGGGACGTGAACACCGCCATTGCCGCTAACGGGATCGATTTTGGGCTGGCGGGTTCCGTGCCGGTGAGCGTTGGGCTGGCGCGAGGGCTGGCCTACCAGGTCTATTTCATCCACGACGTGATTGGCGCGGCTGAGGCGCTGATTGTTAAAAGTGGGATCAAGACCCTTGCCGATTTGAAGGGCAAGAAGATCGCCACGCCCTATGGCTCGACGGCCCATTTCTCGCTGGAGTCGCTGCTCAAGCAGGAAAACATCAGTCAGGCAGATTTGACTATTCTCGACATGCAGCCCCCCGAAATTGTGGCAGCCTGGCAGCGGGGCGATATTGACGGCAGCTATGTCTGGCAGCCCAACCTGAGTAAATTGAAAAAAGACGGCGGCACCATCCTGACGACCTCAGCCGATCTGGCCACCAAGGGTGTGGTGACGGCTGATCTGGGCGTGGTGCGCAAAGCGTTTGCTGAGCAGTATCCTGACGTGGTCAAGCAATATGTCGGCGTTCTGGATCAGGCCGTTCAAGCCTACCGCGCTGACCCTAAGCCCGCAATTGCCGCCCTCGCCAAGGAGCTAGGCATTACCCCCGCTGAAACAGAGGCCGCTGCCAAAGAGCTGATCTGGCTCGATTCTGCAGAGCAGAAAACCGCCAAATATCTGGGCACAGAGGGTCAGCCGGGCGACTTCGCTAAGGTGCTGAAAGCTTCTGCTGATTTTGTCGCGGCCCAGAAAACGATTCCCTCAGCCCCTGATCTGGCAACCTATCAGCAGGGAATTTATGCCAAAGCGCTTTGAAGGAGAACCCCCCATGACGCTACAGCCCTCGAACTATCCTGCCGCCGTCTCTCCTCTAGGCCAATCCTTGGCCATCGCCCAACTGGCCGACGTGGGGCTGACCTTTGGGAAGGGCGCTCATGCGACCGAAGTTCTCAGACAGATCAACCTGGACATTCACAGCGGTGATTTTATCTGCGTCCTGGGATCGTCGGGCTGTGGCAAAACCACGCTGCTGCGGGCGCTGGCGGGCTATCAGCGTCCGACCCAGGGGCAGGTCCTGATCTCGGGGAAACTGCACAGTCAGCCCGATGCCGATGTTGGGGTAGTGTTTCAGCGCCCCAACCTGTTCCCCTGGCTAACAATTGCCAAAAATGTCGAGTTTGGCCCCAAAATGCGCGGTATCCCCCCAACAGAACGCCGTCAGCGCGTCTCGCACTACCTCGATCTGGTCGGACTGGATCATGCGGCCAGTCTGTTGCCCTATCAGCTCTCGGGCGGGATGCAGCAGCGAGCGGCCATCGCCCGGACTCTGGCGGCTGACCCGAAGCTGATCCTGATGGACGAGCCGTTTGGGGCTCTCGATGCCCTGACCCGCGAAGCCATGCAGATTCACCTGCGCCAGATCTGGCAGCGCACCCAGAAGACGATTTTCTTCATTACCCACGATGTCGAAGAGGCGCTGCTGCTGGCGACTCGGATTCTGGTGATGCATGCCAGTCCAGGCCGAATTGTCACCGACATTGTGAATCCGTTTGTCGAGCGGCTCCAGACCGAATCGGCTGCCAATCTGCGCCTGTCCCAGGAGTTTGTGGAGATGCGCGAGCACCTGGTATCCAGTATCCGCCCCCAGTCTGGAGTTTGATGTAATACGGAATCCTGTTATGAGGTAGCAGTATAGGATGAGGGAATGGCAAGAACAATTACTCTAGCAAACCATCTCAGCAGCGAAGAACTCAAAACTCGCTACCACACCAGCACTGACCCAGTCGAGTCTAGGCGCTACCACC
>JBJTUI010000556.1:0-8283 GCA_046080625.1 Elainella sp.
GCCGCTATATTCGTGAGCAAGAAGCATCTGACCAAAGTGGACGGTTTTAATTAACCCACAGATACCTTCAGCGAAAGCCATCCGCCCTTGGGGCGGTCACATTCATCAAGCCACCAGCTTCGCTGGGGGTGTCTGACTCGCCGCGATTTTAACCTGAGGTCAAAATTTACACAAGATAGCAGCTTACAAAAAACATCAGAAAATTACAGCGATTTTCAGATCCAACCACGGTAGCGGGGTGCAGGGGCATAGCCCCTGCAGGCACCGCCCCACACCCCCTCCTGTAACTGGCTGAAATGAAAATGGCTATAAGATAGGACAATCGAAAACGATCTGTGAGCAGGGGAAGTGAAGGGTAAAGCCCTCCAAGCAGCAGCGTAGCCCCTGCACCTAGGTGCCCGGTCGGTTTTGCAGTTCGTCGCTCATGTAGGAGCGGTCGCCCAAACTTTGCAACATCGGGCCATGCAGATCAAATTTGACAACGCTGACCGAGGCAGCGGGCATATCGATTCGATCGCGGTAGCGGCCCAGATCCACTCCTAGCAGGCTACAGAGCAACACCCGAATTGTCGCCTTGTGGGACACGACCAACACATTGCCGTCCGGGTAGTTTTGCTCGATTTCGGCAATCACCAGCGAGGTACGGCTGGCAATCTGTACCGCCGTTTCGCCACCCGTAGGCGGATTCCAGGCCGGTTCCGTCAGCCATCTCACATAGTCTTCTGCAAAATGTTCCTTGACGTATTCCTGGGTTTTGCCTTCCCAGTCTCCGTAGTTGATCTCCTTGAGGCCATCCCGCAGCTGCATCTCCAGGCCCACCGCGTCACAGAGCGGCTTTGCTGTGGCAATTGTGCGTTTCATCGGGCTGCAATAGATCGCCTGCCAGGGCACGCTCTGATAGGCTGCACCAAAGGCCCGCGCCATCTCGTGGCCTGCGGACGTCAGATCCGGGTCGAGGATGCCGCAATAGCCGCCAGTTTGGCTGAAGCTGGTTTCTCCGTGGCGAATGAAGTAGATTTTAAGGCTCATGGGTATTCGCTAGGCTAATAGGCGCAGATTCAGGAGGCTTCCGGCGGCTGGTGGCGGGTCGTATAAATTCCGCTGTTTGGCCCCAGTTCGTTGATCACGGTGCGGGCATGCAGCAATCGGTCAGCCACCGAGAGGGCATCGCTGAGGGCACCAAAAATCGCAATTTCGGCCTCCAGCTGGTTGAGGGCATCCTGGGACTGCTGCTGGGTTGCCGGGTCAGGCGAGCCATGTACCTGGCTGAGCAGCATGCTTTTTTCGGCCTTGTAGTGGGAATGGGTGTTGGCGAAATAGTGGTGCAGATGGGAGATCAGGGAGGCAACGGACTGGTTCTCAGCCAAGAAATTGGGCTCTTTAGGGGAAGGCAGCATAGGAATTCAACGGGCTATCGGCTAACAGACACCCAATTCTACGCCCGCTCCCAGCAGAAAGATAGATTTGCCTACTAAGTTTTTCGTTTCTGCCCCCGTCGGCCTGATGCTGGCCTAATGCTGGCCTGATTTAGGGCTGGTCTGTTGCCTGCGCCTGCCAGGACTGCAAAATTGTGTTAGCCATTGAGCAACCCAATCCCACCGTCAGCAGGCCTGAGAGCATGCTGCCCCAAAAACCCGGCAGGGTAATGGCGGTACTGGACTTGACTGAAAACAGCCCCAGCGCACCGCCCAGCAGATTCAGCAAGGCCAGACCAAACCCCAGCCCTGAGCGATTTTTGCGGCTTGCCGCCAGCAGCCCCCAGCCCAGGTAGAAATAGCTGAGCCGAGGCTCTAGAATCACAAAGGGCAGGGTAGGCAGAACCGAAAAAGACTGCCCCACAACAAAGGCCCACTTCACGCCCATCAAGACCGTAAAGCCCCCGACAATCAGGCCATAGATCTGGCAGAGCCCTGGGGAAAACAGTCCAATAGTCAGCAGCAGCATCCAGAGCAGGGCGGGCTGCGATGTCCAGATCCAATAGCCCAGCAGCACCAGTAGAGCCAAAATCAGAGCGACCAGCCCCAGCCCCAACCAAGCTGACAGCAGCCCCGTTGCTGAGGTCGCCGGACGGGGTTTAGATTGAGACAGCCTGGATCGAGCTGCCGGACGAGGCTGAGGCTGAGGCTGACGACTAGAAGCAGAAGGACCGCTGCGAATCAGGCGATCAAACTCAGCGCTGAACTGCTTGATTTTTTCGGCTTTGGCCTGCTCTGGGCTGGGATCGGGCATTGGCTCTGATCTAAATCGCTGTGTAGCATCATAGTTAACTGAATCGGTCAACCTATGCAAACATGACGATTTGTGCCAGCCCCGGATCATCTGCTAGCGCTCAATTTGCAGCATGGCGTTCGTCTGACTGTATTCTGAGAGTTCAACTTTGACCGGAGCCGCAGCCCAGATCTCGCGGCAGTAGTCGCGAATCGAGCGGTCGGAGGAGAACTTGCCCATGCGAGCCGAGTTGAGGATTGACATCCGCACCCAGCTATCCCGATCCCGGTAGGCGGCGCTGACC
Organism: Elainella sp.; assembly: GCA_046080625.1. Classification (GTDB taxonomy): domain Bacteria; phylum Cyanobacteriota; class Cyanobacteriia; order Elainellales; family Elainellaceae; genus Elainella. The sequence goes on from JBJTUI010000556.1 coordinate 2,513, forward strand.
CGATCCTGGCAGTCGATGTAGGACTGGTAGTCGGCAAACAGCAGGAACGGATCATGCTGCATCAGCTTATCGGTCAGGGGCTTGACCAGGTTGACATCACCCCGGGAAAAATGGCCGCTGTTGATCAGGTCAATCACGCCCTTCAGCTCGGCATTAGACTGGTAGTATTCCCAGGGGCGATAGCCCTGCGATTTCAGTTCGAGCACCTGATCTGCCGTCAGGCCAAACAGGAAGAAGTTCTCAGGTCCGGCCTCCTGGCGGATTTCAATGTTCGCACCGTCTAGGGTGCCAATGGTCAGCGCACCGTTCATCGAGAATTTCATGTTGCCGGTGCCGGAAGCTTCCAGGCCAGCGGTAGAAATTTGCTCCGACAGGTCGGCTGCCGGGTAGACCATCTGGCTGTTGGTGACATTGTAGTCGGGCATGAAAGCCACCTTGAGCCGCCCCCGCACGTCCGGATCAACGTTGACCACTTCGGCGACTGAGTTGATTAGTTTAATAATCAGCTTGGCCATGTAGTAGCCAGGGGCCGCCTTGCCGCCAAACAGGAAGGTGCGTGCCTGCATGTCGATGTCGGGATTCTGCTTGATCCGGTTGTAGAGCGTGATGATATGCAGCACGTTCAGGTGCTGACGCTTATATTCGTGAATGCGTTTTGACTGGATATCAAACAGCGTATCTGGATCGATCGTGATGCCGGTTCTTCTGAGGATATTGGCAGCCAAATCCTGCTTGACGGCCCGCTTGATGTTGTACCACTCGTGGCGGAAGCCCGGATCGTCGATGTAGGCTTCGAGCTGGCGGAGTTCCTCCAGATGCGTGATCCAGCCCTCGCCAATTTTGCTGCTGATCAGCTGGGCCAGCCGAGCGTTGTTCAACACCATCCAGCGGCGCGGCGTCACGCCATTGGTGACGTTCTTGAACTTGTCGGGATACAGCTCATAGAAGTCGTGCAGCGTCGTTTCCTTCAGCAGTTCGCTGTGCAGTTCAGCCACCCCGTTGATCGCGTGGCTGCCCACCGAGGCCAGATGGGCCATCCGCACATAGCGCTCGCCGTTCTCATCAATGATCGACATGCGGCGCATCCGAGCCATATCGTTCGGGAACTTGATCCGCACCTGATTCAGAAACCGATTGTTGATTTCGTAGATAATCTCCAGGTGACGCGGCAGTAGATAGCCAAACAGACCCAGCGACCATTTCTCCAAGGCTTCCGGCAGCAGGGTGTGGTTGGTGTAGCTCAGGGTTTTCTGGGTGATCTCCCAGGCCTGATCCCAGCCCATACCGTGCTCGTCGATCAACAGCCGCATCAGCTCGGCCACGGAAACCGACGGGTGGGTGTCGTTCATCTGAATCGCGAATTTCTCGGCCAGCGTCTCCAGCGTCCGACCCGACTTCAGATGCGTCCGAATCACGTCTTGCAGCGAGCAGGAGACAAAGAAATACTGCTGTTGCAGCCTCAGCTCCTTGCCCTGGATCTGCTCGTCGTTGGGATACAGCACTTTGGTGATATTCTCAGAAGTCACCTTCGAGGCCACAGCTCCGTAGTAATCACCTTTGTTGAAAGCCGCGAAGTCGAACGATTCCGGGGCTTCAGCTCGCCAGAGCCGCATCGTATTGGTCGTGTTCACCTTGTAGCCCAGGATCGGCGTGTCGTAGGGAATGCCCAGAATCACCGTCTCGGGCACCCAGCGCACCCGGTAGTTGTTTTGGGCGTCGCGGTAGGCTTCCGTGTGACCGCCAAACTTCACCTCCATGGCGTTTTCGGGGCGGGCGATTTCCCAGGGGTTGCCGTAGCGCAGCCATTTGTCGGTGATTTCCACCTGCCAGCCGTCCCGAATTTCCTGGTCAAAAATCCCGTACTCGTAGCGAATGCCATAGCCCACGGCGGGCACTTCCAGGCTGGAGAGCGAATCCATGAAGCAGGCTGCCAGCCGCCCCAGACCGCCGTTCCCCAATCCCGGCTCTTCCTCCTGCTCGATCAGCTCCTCCAGGTTGAGGCCCGACGCTTCCACGGCCTCGCGGATCGGGTCGTAGATGCCCAGGTTAATCAGATTATTGCCCAGGTGTGGTCCCACCAGAAACTCGGCAGACAAATAGCAAACGATCCGGGTTTCGGGCTTCAGATAGGTTTGCTGGGTGGCCAGCCAGCGCCCCAGCAGCCGGTCGCGCACCGTGTAGGCCAGCGCCATGTAGAGGTCGTTGAGCGTGGCCCCAGCCTGAAACCGGCCCTGGATATACTGCAAGTTGTCGGCCATCGCTCGCCGCAGGGTTTCGATGCTCAGCCCTGTCCGGTCATCTTCGACCTGAACGACATCACGGTTGTGAGGATTGTCTATAGTCTGCATATTACTCTCCAGATCCGATGTAAGGAGTAGAGGAAGTTTGGTGTAGGAATCTGTTGTGATTAACGGCTAGATTCCAGTTGATGTAAAGTTCCCCTGGATACAAAGGCTGGAAGAATCGCAGAATGTAGACTTGAGATAAGCTGTTTAAACACAAAATTTCACGCTGCACCCAGCATCAGTCCTGGGACCAAAACCAGTCCAAGTTCAGGACAAAATCGGGCAAAACCGCTTCTCCTGAGAGCGATTGGGGAGCCACCAAAACTTCCATAGCCTGATCGGGCCGATAGATCTCGACCTGCCGCGCTTCCGGATTCAGCAGCCAGCCCAGCCGCAGCCCGCTGGCCAGATATTCGCCCATTTTGGTCTGGATATCTCTCAGATCATCGCTGGGGGAGAGCAGCTCCAGCACAAAGTCGGGGCAGAGGGGCGGAAACCGGCGTTTTTCTTCAGGAGACAGGGCATCCCAGCGCGACCGTTCCACCCAGGCCACATCAGGCGAGCGTTTACCGCCGTTGGGCAGCTTGAAGCAGGTCGAGGAGTCGAAAACTTCGCCCAAATTGGTGCGTTCGTTCCAAACCACAAAGCGAGCGTTCAATTTTGAGTTGTTTCTTCCAGTTTCTCCGCCTGTGGGCGACATAATTACCAGTTCTCCCGTAGCCGTCAGTTCAAATTTGATCTCCGGATTGGTCGCACAGAGGCGCTCGAACTGGTCGTCTGTGATCTTTGCAACCGAGCTGATATCAATGGTGTAGGAGAGCATGGCTGGGGTTCCTCTGGTGCGGTGAGGTCGGCTCGTTTTCCAAAAACTAACGGCGCATTTGCTGGTTCAAAGGCCAAGGATTGCGCGACTGGCGATGTGAGTCAATTCTACCCCTCGTAGCGCTGGCGGTGCTGCTTTTGCAGCTGCAAATAGTCCGGGTCTTCGTGGGCCAGCCGCCACTTTTCGTAGAAGATCCGGGCCGACTCGGCCTTGACCGGATCAACGGTATCCGGCAGAATCTCGCGGGTTGTGGTGCGGGTGCCCTTGGCGTATTTGCGGCCCGACTTGTGGTTAGCGTAGCGGCGCGAGCGCGTATAGCCCATCTGCAAAAACTTGCGGGCCATGTCCATGCCGACAAAGTCGCCTGCGGCCTTGTAGTCGAGAAACAGCTGGTAGATTTTGGCTGCCGACTCGCGGGCCAGATCCGGCGTCTTGAACCGCCAGTGGGGCAAAATTTCGCTTTTGTAGGGTTCCACCAGCAGCACACCCTGCTCGCCCCGGCCAATTCGATACAGCTCCGGGTGGGCGCGAAAGTCGATGGTTTTGAAGTCTAGCTCGTAGTCGAATTCCCCCATAGTGGCCCTGGTGCCCAATGCTGCGAGTTTAAGCAACTTTGGGCTGCCGCGCATTGTTCCAAGGGTATCGTTCCAGGGATCACTTTCCTGAGCTGCCAGCTAGCGCTAGGTCGTTTCATCCGAGTCAATTTTGCCTACGAGCAAGCTATCGGTCGGCTGGTCCAGAAGAGTCGTGAGAGACACCAGACGATCGAGCGGCTGCCCCGCCGAGAGCTGCAAAAAAATCTCGCTGAAGCCTGCCTGCTGGAAGTGCGTTTGCAGAGCTTGCAGCAGCCGGTCGCGCCTGCTGCCCTCCAAAAAGCTGACCGTGATTTGAGCCGAGATCGCTTCCTGGCCCAGGGCAATCGTCCAGAGCCGCAGGGTTTGCACGGCTACCACCCCATCAAATGCCAGAATGTCCTGCTGAATCTGGTCAGCATCTAAATGGAGCGGCGTTTTTTCCAGCAGCACATGCAGGCTCTGACGGAGTAGGGGAATCGCTGTTGCGCCAATCAAGACCGCTACGCCCAAACTGATCGCGCCATCGGCCCAGCTCCAGCCCCAGAGCCAGATCAGCAGCGCCGCCGCCAGCACTCCCAGCGAGCTGAGCAGATCGGCCAGCAGGTGTAGCCAAGCCCCCCGCAGGTTCAAATCCCACTGGCTGTCCTGGTGCAACAGCCGCAGATTGACGCCGTTCACCGCCAGCCCCAGGATTGCAGCAATCAGCATCGGTTCGCTGAGGATCTGCTCACCTGAGCCCGCCAGATGAACCAGCGCCTCCCAGCCAATCCAGCCCGCTACAATCAGCAGCGCCACACTATTGCCCAGAGCCGCCAAAATCTCAACGCGCCGATAGCCAAACGTTGCCGACTGCGACGAAGGCAACTGAGCCAGCCATGCTGCCAGCAGCGACAGCCCCAAGGCTAGACCGTCCGCCAGCAGATGTCCTGACTCGGCCACCAGCGACAGACTGTGGCTCATCAGCCCCAGACCTAGCTCTAGCCCCGCAGCCCCGACCAGCAGCAGCAGGGCAATCCAGAGGCTGCGAACAGCCTGAGGGTTGGGTTGAAATCCCTGGTGATAAACACAGCAGGCCCGATTGCGCAGGTCGGTTTCATCCATAAGCAGACCACCCAACTCCGGCTCCTATCCGGCTGCCAATTCACACAGGTTTACTATAGCGCTGCTCCCGAACCCCTGATTGAGCAAACTTGCTAGAGCGCTCCTGAAGCGCCCTGAAGCCCTAGAGATAGCCATGCTCGGCCAGGAAAGCCGAACTAATTGCTTCGGCAGGGTGAAGGTCAGGAAAATCGACCTCTGGGGTGGTCATACCGTCTAGCTGGGGCGACAGGGCGGACTGGCCCAGCCGCAAAAATTTCTCGACATATTTGCCCAGCACATCGCCTTCCAGGTTGACCGGACTGCCGGGCTGGAGCGAATGCAGGTTGGTTTCGGCGTAGGTGTGGGGAATTACGGCCACCTTGAACCAGGAACCGGAGTCATTACAGTCGGCCACGGTCAGGCTGATGCCATTCACCGCAATACTGCCCTTGGGCACGATATAGCGAGCCACACGGGCATCGGGCACCTGAAAGCTGATCTCCCAGGCGTTGGCCGTCTGCACCGCCGCCTCTAGATAACCCACGCCGTCAATGTGGCCCGTGACAAAATGGCCGCCCAGTTTGCTGCCTACCCTGAGCGAAGGCTCTAAATTGACGCGATGCTGGCCGTCCAGATTGCCCAAAATCGTCCGGCTCCAGGTTTCGGGCGAAATAGCCGCCACAAAACCCGAGGGCAAAATTTCAGTCACCGTCAGGCAGACGCCATCCACAGCAACACTGTCGCCAATCGCCAAATCGATCCAGTCGGCAATCGTCACCGCCGAGACTCGCACCAGCTGATCGCTGAGACGCTGTAGGGTGCCCGTAGTTACTACCAGTCCAGTAAACACAGATTGATCTCGTCTTTCACCTGATTGCTGAGCCCATCGTCTGGCTCTTGCCTGATTATTGCCTAAAATTCTGCTTTTGATCCGTCGCCCCCAGCTGCGCTGAATGACAGCCTTTCCTAACTACAGGAAAAGCTTCAGAATTTGTGACAATTCGCCAT
>JBJTUI010000557.1:0-2512 GCA_046080625.1 Elainella sp.
TATCTAGCCATCGCCAACCTATCCAAGAAGTGGACCATGCCCATCCGGGACTGGAAGCCTGCTTTGAACCGCTTTGCTATCCAGTTTGAGGGCAGATTGCCCAAAGATCTCGCCTGACACAAAACTCTTTACAGATCCTTGTCCTTCGATTAAATGCAACTGTAATATTAAGGGATTGTCTGATTAGGGTCTGAATCGGGTGAATCTGCTGAAAGGGGGGATGCTGCTTGTAATTGGGCAGTCTCCTCCTTTTGCTTTGATATAGCAATACGCAACTGGCGTAGAACTGTGCGTAGAACTGTGATTGAGCTACTGCTGAGAGAAGCTTTGGCGGCCAAACAGAGAAACCGTGAGCCGCGCCTACAGTGCAGAACCCATCGCAAAGATTTGTTTTGGAATCAGGGTCAGCGACAGGTGAGTCAGCAGGGAAGACTGGAGCGGTTGCTCGGCCTGGAACGAGCCAATTTGCTGGTAGCGCCCGGCCTGTAGCTCCAAAACCGTAACCGTTTGCTGGGCCGGGTCGATTAGCCAATATTCGGGGATGCCACGGGCCTGATACTGGGCTCGTTTGCGCTGATAGTCGCGACGGCGATTCGCATCACCAGGGCTGACGACTTCCGCCACGAGATGGGGTGGCGCTGCCTCGACCCGGATAGTCAGGCGTTTTTCGATCAGCGGCAGATGCTCTGGCTTCAGCACAACTAAATTGGGCATCCGAGTCCGGGCGTCCTTGGCTTGCAGGACGGGCACCTCGATTTCGCATTTGCCGGGTCTAACCCAAGTGAAGGGCAAACCCGCATTCACCAGGATCAGAAACAGATAGTTTGCCAGAGCATCATTCAAGCCTGATTCGGGCGGCAATTCTCGCAGTTCTCCATCCACGAAATTCAACCCGCCCCTGGGGCCAATCTTCTGGCCAATCCTCTGCCGTTAGGTTCAAGTAGGTTTCGAAGCTGAGGCGACCTGCGGCCTGGGTCATGGTGTTGTCCTCAAGGCTGACTGCTTTCTTGATATAGCGCTACGCACTTAGGCAGCTTGTACGAATAAGTTGATCACCTGGATCGGTCTACTGGCTTGAACAAGGGGCTTAAGCCCCTTGCCTGCTCAGGTTATTTTTACAAGACTCCTTAGCTTAAGACAGAAGGCGAGATAGGGGCTTCACTCCTGCACCCCGTCCAAACCAAAAAGACTATAGCCATACCATAGAGCACCCGCTGGCGCTCAGCAATGCAGTGGCCGTCAGGCCAGGGGGAAACCCGAGTTTGGCGCGAGAGCGGCTCAGCTGCGGCAGTCGCTGTCGGGTAGGCGCACGGCGTTTTCGACCACTCCGTTCGGACCAGTGCGCGATACCCAGCCGTTGCCGTTGGGCGCTTTGATTTCCGTCCAGATCCGACCGTCGGAGCCTGTTTGCTCGCGGGGCGGGTTACTGGTGGCATAAATTTTGGAGCCATTTCCATAGACACCCAGCGCCGGAGCGGTCGTAGAGGGCGTGGTGCGCACGGTCAACTGGGCCGCCCGCACCTCATAGCAGGCCTGTCCAGAGGGCGTGGGGGTGGGCGTCGGAGTCGGAGTCGGCGTGGGGGTCGGCGTGGTGCAGGGCTCGATCGTGCCGGTGCCAATCCAGCCCAACACCGGCTGTTTGATCTGGGCCAGCCCTGTGCCGACGATGCCGGTCAAAAACACGCCCTCCGTGGGGGCGGTGAGGGTGCGGAGGATCCGGGTGCGAGCGGCGTCTTCGTAAATCACCAGGCTTTGTTCTGGGCTGAAGCGGCAGGCATTGATCAGGCGCGGCTGCTCCGACAGTCCCGACACTATGGGTGTAGTGCTGGAGGGCTTAGTGCTGGGAGCGGCTTGCATGATTAGACGCGACGGTTCGGGCTGGGCGGGCGGTTCGGGCTGGGTGGGCGGCAACTCCGAAATCACCGACGCTGACCCGGTAACTGGCCCGGTAGCTGGCCCGGTAACTGGCCCCTCAGCTGGCCCAATCGCCGACTCTGGAGCTGACTCAACAGCAGGCTGCGCCGAAATGACCGGACTCGCAACAGCCTGGATGCCGGGTGCTGCCCCAGCCACAACCAGCGAAACCGAAATGCCAGCCCGGACGCTGGCGCGTTTGATATTAAATTGAGCCATACAAACCCACTCCTGGACACCCGAAATCTCCTGCTGGAGAGTTTACCATGAGCGCGAGGAGGTGGGGAGGTGGGGAGCTTTTCTATTCTGCCGCTGGCAGCTACACTGATCAGTCATGTCAGTTATGCCTGCCCCCTACTCTTGTCCAGCCCTATGGCCAACTCGATGCCTGAGCAGACCAGCTACCCTAGAGATCTGATTGGCTATGGCCGCACGCCGCCTGACCCTCAGTGGCCGAATCAGGCCCGTATAGCGGTGCAGTTTGTGATCAACTACGAGGAGGGCGGCGAGAACTGTATTTTGCACGGGGATGCGGCTTCGGAGGCGTTTCTGTCGGAGGTGGTGGGAGCTGCGCCCTGGGTGGGGTTGCGCCACATGA
>JBJTUI010000558.1:0-14051 GCA_046080625.1 Elainella sp.
GCGATGGTACGACGGTACATTGAGCAACAGGAGATAGAGGATCAACGAATTGACCAACTGCGATTGTCTGATGAATGGTAAGCCGCTTTGAGCGGCTCCCATATGCTCAAGCCTCCGGCTTTGCCGGAGGTTGATGACTCCGCCTGTTGCCCGAACACCCCAGAGACAGATTTTGGCCAGGGCGGTTTACAGTCGCAGCCGATTTCTGCTAAACCTGCCGATACAGGTCTGATTCACAAGTAGGATTTGCTGCCTTGCCATGCGCCTAAGCTTTTGCATGATTGTTAAAAATGAGGCCGAGCAGTTGGGTCGTTGTCTGGCCAGCGTGGCTGACGTGGCCGATGAGCTGCTGGTGTTGGATACGGGGTCTACCGACGACACGGTGGCAATCGCCCAAAGCTTTGGGGCCAGGGTAGAGGCGTTTGCCTGGACCCAGAATTTCTCCGAGGCCCGCAATGCTGCCCTACAGTTTGTCACGGGCGACTGGGTGCTGGTGCTGGACGCCGACGAGGTGCTGGTTGCAGAAGCGGTGCCCCCCCTGCGGCAGGCGATGCAGCGGCCCTCGGCCCTGGTGATCAATCTGGTGCGGCAGGAAGTGGGAGCGAGCCAATCGCCCTACTCGCTGGTGTCGCGGCTGTTTCGTCGGCATCCGGCCATCCGGTTCACGCGACCCTACCACGCCATGATCGACGACAGCGTGGACGCGCTGCTCCAGCAGGAGCCCGACTGGAAAATTCTCAGCTATCCCGAAGTGGCGATTTTGCACTACGGCTATGCCCCCGGCACCATTGTGGGCCGCAACAAGCTAGAAACGGCTCGCCTCACCATGGAGGGATTTCTGGCCCAGCACCCCGACGATCCCTATCTGTGCAGCAAGCTGGGGGCGCTCTATGTCCAGATGGAGCGGGTCAAAGCGGGGATTCTGCTGCTAGAACGCGGGCTGGCGTCCCAATCTGACCCGCCCGTTTGCTACGAGCTGCACTACCACCTGGGGATTGCCTACAGCCGCCAGCAGAACGGGGTCAAGGCCGAGCAGCACTACCGGGCCGCCGTTGAACAGCCGATTTTGGAGGCGCTGAAGCTGGGGGCCTACAACAATTTGGCCAGTCTGCTCCAGACCAGAGGCGACTGGGCCGGAGCCCAAACCCTCTACCAGACCTGCCTCAATATCGACCCCAACTTTGCTGTGGGCCACTATAACCTGGGCATGGTGCTGAAGGCCCAGGGCCAGCTCGCTGCCGCTGCGGAACAGTACCAGACGGCGATTCGGCTCAACCCCACTGCGGCAGAATTTCACCAGAATCTGGGTGTGGTGCTGCTGAAGCTGGGTCGAGTTGCCGAGAGCCGCGCTGCCTTTGAGCAGGCCATTACCCTCCACAGTTCTACCAATCCGGCTGAGGCGGAGCGGCTGCGTCAGGGGCTGCAAGAGATCGGGCTGTTTCAATAGCTGTTTTGAATGGCGCTACTCTCAGGAAGACCGCCCAGCAGGAATCTGGCTCAGCTCCCCTGCGGCAGCCCAGGCTATTCGACTGGCTGTTCGGCTTGACGCTCTCCGCCCGTGGTAAATACCTGCTGCACCCGCTCTAGCTCCAGGTCTGACAGATAGTCCACCGCCCAGTTAGACAGCCGCTGCATCATGTGAAACGGGAAAGAATTGGCCACCCCCACCACGCGCATCCCAGCCGCCTTGGCCGCAGCAATTCCAGCAAAGGTGTCTTCGATCACCAGGCAATCCTGGGGCTGGAGCTGCATCCGGGGGAACCGCTGGTTGAAACGCTGCACCGCCAGCAGATAGCCCTCCGGGTCGGGTTTGCTGCGGCTAATCTCATCGCCTGCCACGATCACCGAAAAGGCCGCAGCCAGGTTGAGCCGCTGTAGCACCAGTTCAATTTCGCTGCGGATCGCACCACTCACCACCCCCAGCGGTATTTGGGCGGCCTGAAGTTTGAAGATCAGGTCCGTGAGGCCAGGATAGCTGGGAAGCTGGTCAATCGCGGCCAGCTGTTCGGCATAGGCTTGAGCCTTGCGGGCGATCAGGCTATCCAGGTAGTCTGCGGTGACAACCCGGCCCCGACGGGTCAGGAGTTCGGTCAGGCAGGCCCGGTCGCTTCGCCCCAGACAAACCTCGCGAAATTCTTCTGGTTTGGCCCTGAGGTTTTCCTCGATCAAAAGCTGCGCCAGGAGTTTCTCATGCAGCGGTTCATCGTTGATAATCACCCCATTAAAGTCAAACAGAACCGCTTTTAAACTCATGGTGAGGAACGACAAAAATGACGGGTCGGGCCATCAGACGCGGTAGGCACCAGACGCAGTGGGCATCAGACGCAGTGGGTGGCCGCTGTAAACCGTCTGAGCGCCGCAGGGTGATCGGATTATACCGTTTCGAGGTGGGCTTTTCGGGCTGGCCCATTGGGCTACTCACTGGGCTATCCGCTGGGCTATCCGCTGGGCAGAGCCTGGGAGCCCAGGGCTATTCCAGGTAGGGAATCAGCTGGAGCGGCCCCAGGCCCAGCTCTCGCTCGGAGAGGGCACGGGTTTCAAACAGGGCCAGCATGTCGCCGATCTGGGGATTGCCCCGCGAGGCTCCCTTCAGCCCTTTGGCAATCACCAGCCCACAATAGCCCTTAGTTTTTTTGCAGCGCTGATCCCACTTTTTGCGGGCCTGGATATGCACCGGGTCCTGCTCATAGAACTCGCCAAACAGGTGGAGTTCGCCATTCTGGGTCTGCAAAATCCCCAGATCGTAGGTCTGGTCCGAGAACGGATCTTCACCGGGGTTGAAGCAAATCGCCTTGAGGCCGCCCGCCGCCTGAAGTCCTGCAATCAGCGCCTTGGCCTTAGGACGGGAGGTTTGAATCAGAATCACCGGAAACCCATCGCCGCTTCTGGCAGGGCTGGCTTCACTCTCCTGATGCACCTCGGCCACCTGCCGCAGCAGATCAAACGTGTCCCAGGGCATGGCTCCCAGGCTGTAAAAGGCGTCTTCGGGAATCAGATCGTTGTGTAGAACCGGGAAATCTGACTCGTCCTCGTCGTCCAGATCCATCGACATTTCGTACAGCTCGGCGGCCAGATCGGGCAGGGTGGAGACCTTGACGCCCACCTTTTTGCTGCTGTCGGGCTGTTGAGGGTCGGGCAGCCGGTAGCGCTTGCTCAGGGCCGGGAAGCTGTCGCCCGAAAATTCGGCCAAATGCTGCTGAAAGAAACGCTGGAGCGCCCGCAGCGCCACTAATACGATCCGGGCTTCTTCCTCGTGCAGCACGGGCCGCATGCCCTCCAGGGGATGGAGATTGCCAAAGCTGGGATAGACCCCTGTTTCGGCAAACAGCTCGCTGGCTAGGTCGGCTTCTTCCAGCAAAAGTTCTTCGCTTTGGTCAAAGGTGACAAACAGACAGTCCTGCTCCAGAAAGGCTTCTTCTAGAGCCTGGGGCGTGTTTTGGGCCGCGATCACCTGCTGGCGAAACTTCCGCAGGGATTCCAGAGAGCGGTAGAGCAGCAGCCCATATTCCATGCCCAACATGCCCAGGGTGGAGACATAGAGGGTTTCCACGTCGCCATAGTTCAGTTCGATGGCGATAATTTTCTCCTCGTCCAGCAGGCTCCAGGGCTCCAAGTCCCAGATCTGGCGAGACGCCTCTAGAATCGGCAGGGCGTATTCTTCAGGCAGCTCCGGGGGCTGCCCGTCGGTCATGCTCTGGAGCCCTTCAAAAATTTCGTCGATCAGGGGCAGCTCGGGGGCATAGTCCACTGAAATATCCAGATCCTGGAGCACGCCCCGCAAAAAGAATTGCAGCTCCCGATCGCGCACCACAATCTTCTGGGGCCGGGCCGGGATGCCCGAGCTGTGGGGATATTCCATCGCCTGGAGCAGGGTGCGCACGACCGCCTCTGGCCCGACATCGGCAGAGACGACATCCATCGCCCGCACCAACCCTTCTGTGCCATCCACCCAGAGGATGCAGTCTCCCTGGCGGGGCAGATCGGTATCCATCCGGTTCAACCGCGACGCCAGCAGCCGCCTGTCCCCCTCCCAAATGGCAGGAATCTGGCGCAACTGTTGCAAACGACGGCGAGTAGAGCGATTCAGAGCAGTCATATCAATGGAAACCCTAGAGGCGAGCTTGAGGTACGGTTTTTGCAGAGGAATTGCCGAATCCGCTACCATCAGAATAAAGATAGTGTATCGAGTGCCGACCGATTTGCGGCGAGTCAGACTTGCGGCGAATTGGCTTCGAGATCAATCAGCTTCACAGCGCTTGGCAGGTAGCTGATCAATAGCTGGCAGGTAGCTGGTAAGCAGCCAGCAAACAGTTCTTTGAAAGGGAGTCTTAGCAATTCATGACACAAGCAGCCGAATCACAGTCCCAGTCTTCGTCGGTGCCAGCACCGGCCCAACCCCAGCAGCGCGGAATCCTGATGTCGGATGCAGCTCTGCGACATGTTTTGGCCCTACGTGCCAATCAGAGTAAAGATTTGTGTCTACGAGTAGGCGTGCGCCAGGGGGGCTGCTCCGGGATGTCTTACATGATGGATTTTGAAGATCCTAGCAATATTCGCGACAATGATGAACTGTTTGACTACGAGGGCTTCAAGGTAGTCTGCGACCCCAAAAGCATGCTCTATCTCTATGGGCTGATGCTGGACTACAGCGATGCCCTGATTGGCGGTGGCTTCCAGTTCACTAATCCCAACGCCAACCAGACCTGCGGCTGCGGCAAGTCTTTTTCCTAAGCCCCGTTTGCGAAAACCAGGCTGAACTAATTCTGGGAAAAGCTCTCTCCTGAGCCTGAATCTTGACGCTCCTGGGCGTTGCTGCCTCGGAGCGTTGTGTTTGGTAGCCGCACGTTATCTCTCTTGTGCGATTTGTGCGAGCCAACCCTGGGCGAGTGCTGCGGCGGCCAGCCCAGACAGCAAGAAACGCCAGAAGTTTGCCCAGAAGTTTGCTATGCTAATCCACTGGCAGTCTACGCAGCCCAGAGCAGGACGAGTATGAGTGAGACAACCAGCAAGACAGGCATTGAGACAGACACGGCTGAAACTAGCCGCTCTGAGAATACAGCCGAAACCGTAGAAGCGCTGTTTGATCGAGGTTTAGAGCGCTATCGAGCGGGCGAATCGGCGGCAGATTTGCTGCCCATGTTTAAAGAAATTTGTGACCGGATGCCCAAAAGCAGCTCAGCCTGGACCTGTTTGGCCTGGCTCTATTTGCTCGACAACAAGCCCACCCAGGCCCAGAAGGCTGCTCAAAAAGCGGTCAAGCTCAATCCCCAAGACCCCCAGGCCCGGATCAACCTGGCCGTGGCGCTGCTGGAAACGGCCCAGAAGGGAGTGCGTGACCATGTTGAGGTGGCCACCCAGCTGGTGATGGCGGTGCCAGAACTGAAGCAGGAAGTTGAGCAGAATTTTGAAGAAGGATTAAGCCGCAAGCCGGACTGGAAGAGTTTGAAGCGGGTTAAGGATTGGATTTTTGCGATTTAGCAACGGGCTTTACTAAATTTAGCAAACGGCGGCCTGGGGTCAAGCTCTTTGAAAGCGGCTCCAGGCCTGCTTTTTGTCTGCCTAGATCCTGCAGTTGGCTCGCGGTTTGTTATAGAGTTTTACGCAGGCAAATCATAAAACTTTGTGTATGGACCTTAATGATTACTTAAGATTTTTAATAGAACAAGTCAGACCCTAATGATAAGATTTGGTGAAGTTTGGGATTAGGTGGGCTTATGAATGGCCTGGCTTGGTCTCGACTTCCTTTTTTACATTAAGGAGCTGGGAACTATGAACGGAAACAGTGTCGAAGTGAAGCCAGACACTCGGAACCATAAGGGATTTTTCATTGAGCAAGGGTTATACAAGTTCATGGGCGTCGATCAGTCCGGTTGGGCGCTGATCTGTGTAGATGATGCAACTTGCCACTACGTCGATCCAGACAATCTGGAAGAGTATGTGGAGAATTTGGCAGAAGCCTGAGCTGCAAAGGTTTAGTTTCACGAAGTTTCCTAGTCTGCTTCCCAAAATGTGGCTGGTTCTGGAAGGATGATTTGTCCTGAAGGAGATCTGGCCATATTTTTTTGTGGTTTTAGCAGACTTTGGGTCATCAGATCGCAGACTAACAACCACGCAGCAGGGACAGCCCTTCCGAAGACGCTCAGAAAACTGTCGTAAATTTGGTAAACTACCTTCAGAAAAAATAAATTTGCTGGTTCTAGTGGGTTGCCGTCTGCTCTTTTAATTCATGGTTTAGCCCAATCAAAGGTTTAGCCCAATCAAAGGTTTAGCCCAATGAAAGACAAGTTTTTATACTGGCTCAACCAAGCCCTGATTGCCAATACGTTTCTGGTTTTGTTCAGTTTTGTTTGGCTGGCTGTCGCTGTGGTCGGGCATAGTTTCAATCTCCCTCTGGGGCTAGAGTTGTGGTATAAGCTCTGGCAGCCTCTGTTCACGCCAGCGATTGGCATTTTGATGGCCGGGGCTCTGCTCAGCGGCATCCTGGGCTGGTTGAATAAACGATTCTTCTCTAAGCAGCTCTGAGCTGTCTCAGCCTGAGTCCTGTAGCCTGGGCTCTGTAGCTTGGACTCTGTAGCTTGAGTCTGATCTGGACCAGTGGCCATCCTTCCAACTCATTCACCCTCTTGATACCTATGAACCTTCATCGCAATCTGCTTGGCCTTGGTTTTGGGGTTTGTCTGGCGGGCAGCCTGCTGGCGCTGGCCCAGCCCACCGCTACAGTGGCTCAAACCGATCCCAACACCGGGTTCTCGGGTGTGCAGATTCCCTACACCTCGATGACGCCCGTCAACGGCAAAGTCACCATCCATTTCATCAACGAAACGGGCTCTGCCATTGACTACCAGGTGATTGACGATACCGAGTACCGCTCGCTGCCCGGTCGCTCCCAGATGTCGCTGGACAATCTGCCGACGCCTACCACCTTCACTTTTCGCCGGGCCGACAACGGGTTCTTGCAGGTGACGGTACATCCCGATACTCCCAAGGCTGGCACTATTACCCTGCGGGTGCGTGAAACTCCCAGTTTTGCGGAAGACCGCACCACGCTCTACGTGGATCAGCGGGGCAAAGTTTTTCTCAACTGAAGCTGGCATCTTGAGTGGGGCCAGATGCTATTGGGCCGAGCTCTATTGAGCTGGACTCCATTGAGCCGAACTCCATTGGGCCGAACTCTACTGGCTGATCCAGACAAGAGCTTCTGGTCGCGGCCTGTTCCATGGCCCTGCTCTGCTTGACGAGCCGATCTGAATAGCGCGGCCCAGTTTATAACTTTTTGGTCAGAATTGCCGGAACTGGTTCCAAGTGATCCGCCGTCGCGATAGGATTTGAGGCAGCGAGTCCTGAAAGTAATCTGCTTGAAGCGTAGTCTATAGGGTGATTCAATTCGAACATCACCGCTGTTTTTCCCATGCTCTCCAGTAGGCATGCTCTGCAACATGGTCAACCCACTGCCCCCCCATCCGGTATCAGCCCAGGCAGCTCGACAGGAAGCTCTCCTCTCCAACACCTCACCGCTGAAGCAAGACCGGGTGTTGGCCGCTATTGATGTGGGCACCAATTCAATTCACATGGCCGTCGTTAAGATTCAGGCCGCGATTCCTGCCTTTACGATCATCGCCCGCGAAAAGTCGATGGTGCGCTTGGGCGACCGCGATCCCAAAACCGGCAGGCTGACGCCAGAAGCGATGGAGCGGGCCAAGGTGGCGTTGCGGCACTGCCAGGAAATTGCTCGCACCCTGCAAGCGGAAGAAACGATTGCTACGGCTACCAGCGCGGTGCGTGAAGCCCCCAACGGCAGCGCTTTTCTACATCAGGTCGAGGCCGAACTGGGTCTGGTGGTAAATTTGATTTCGGGGCCGGAAGAGGCGCGCCGGATTTACCTGGGCGTGTTGTCGGGCATGGAGTTTAACAACCAGCCCCATGTGATTATTGACATTGGCGGCGGTTCCACTGAACTGATCCTGGGCGACGGCCACGAACCCCGCTCTCTCAGCAGCACCAAGGTGGGGGCCGTGCGGCTGACGGCAGATTTGATTCACACTGATCCGATCAGCAACAGCGAGTTCAACTATCTCCAGGCCTACGTGCGCGGCATGATGGAGCGGCCCGTCGAAGACCTGTTGAATCAGCTGCGGCCCGGAGAATTGCCCCGACTGGTCGGCACGTCCGGCACGATTGAAACGCTGGCTACGCTCCACGCCCGCGATCGGTTGGGAATTGTCCCTTCGCCGCTGAACGGCTATCAGCTCAGCCTCAAGGATCTGCGCGAACTGACCAATCGCCTGCGTAAGTTAAACCAGGCCGAACGCAGTGCCGTTGCCGGTCTGCCGGAACGTCGCTCTGAGATCATTGTGGCCGGAGCGGTCATCCTCCAGGAAACCATGGGTTTGCTGGGACTGGAGAGCATCACGATCTGCGAGCGGGCGCTGCGGGAAGGCATCGTGGTGGACTGGATGTTGACCCACGGCCTGATCGAAGACCGGCTCAGGTTCCAGGGCTCGGTGCGTCAGCGCAGTGTGATGCGCATCGCCCACAAATACCAGGTGAATCTACGATACAGCGAACGAGTGGCGAAATTTGCCCTGAGCCTGTTTGATCAAACTCGCGGAATGCTGCACGACTGGGACGGGGAAGCACGAGAATTGCTCTGGGCTAGCGCTATCCTGCACAACTGCGGACATTTTATCAGCCATTCAGAACACCACAAGCATTCCTACTATTTGATCCGCTACGGTGAACTGCTGGGATATACCGATATTGAAGTAGAAACGATTGCAAATCTGGCCCGCTATCACCGCAAGAGTGATCCCAAAAAGAAGCATGATAGCTACCGTCAAATTGACAGCAAAAAACATCGAAAAATGGTCGATCAGCTCAGTCCGCTGCTGCGGCTGGCAGTAGCGCTCGACCGCCGCCAGCTGGGCGCGATTGCTGCTGTACAGATCGAAGCTGCTACCCCCAATGAACTGCGGCTGATCCTGCAGGCGATTGATCCAGAAGACGATTGCGAACTGGAGCTGTGGAGCCTGAACCTGAAGAAAGCGAGCTTTGAGTCGGCCTACGGGCTGAAGCTGGTGCCCGTGTTGGCAGGTGTGCCGGTGCAGAAAACAGTTAAAATGTCGCTCAAACAGTAGCGCCTCGCTTGACTCTCCAGATACGCTGTCCTCCAGTCACCATGCCCTCTCATTTGACCCTGAGTAACCTGACCAAACGCTTTGGGCGAGTCACGGCAGTGCAGAACCTCTGGCTCAGCGTCGAACAGGGGGAAATTCTGGCCCTGCTGGGGCCATCGGGCTGCGGCAAATCCACAACTCTGCAAATTTTGGCCGGGGTGCTGCAACCCGATAGCGGTATGGTGGAACTGGCAGGTCGGGCGCTGAATCGGCTGCCGCCAGAAAAGCGGGACATTGCCCTGGTGCTTCAGCGGGGGCTGCTGTTTCCCCATCTGACGGTGGGCGAGAATGTTGCCTTTGGGCTGAAGATGCGCGGCTTAAACCGAACGGAACGGGATGAGCGGGCGGCCCAGATGCTGCGGCTGGTGCAGCTGGAGGGGTTTGGGGAACGTCGGCCTTGGGAACTGTCGGGCGGGCAGGCCCAGCGGGTGGCTCTGGCCCGGTCGCTGGTAATTCAGCCCCAGCTGCTGCTGTTGGATGAGCCCCTCTCAGCCCTGGATGCCAGCCTGCGAGAAGACATGCAGGAGCTGATCCTCACACTCCAGGTCAAGACAGGCGTGACGATGCTGCTGGTGACGCATGACCAATCCGAGGCGGTGGTGATGGCCCAGCGCGTTGCCCTGATGTTTAACGGCTGCCTGCGGCAGGTTGATACACCCGAACAGATCTACCGCCAGCCCCAGGACGAGCAGGTGGCCCGGTTTATGGGCGGTGTCAACTTCTTTGCGGTGGAGGCTGAGGGCCAACAGTGGCGGCTGTCAGGCTCTCGGGCAGAAAACAGAATCTGTTTGGCGGGAGCCTCGGCGCAGCAGGGCCGCAGGCAGGTGACGATCCGGCCCGAGCAGATCCAGGTGTTTGCCGAGGGCAGCAGCCTACCCGAATCGATTAACCTGCTGCAAGCAACCGTGGCGGCCAATCGGTTCACAGGCACCCAGCGGCGGCTGACGCTAACCGAGTCGTCTGGGCTGGACCTACAGGCCTGGGTTCCCCCTACGGAAACGTTTGAGCCGGGTCAGTCGGTCTGGATCTATCTGCCGCCAGAGGCGCTCTGGCCCCTGCCCGATTCAGCTGAAGCCTGATCTATCTGAAGGTTAGTTCACCTGCAGCCCATCGATCCCCAGCCCCAAATCCTCCAGTCCTGATTACCATTAGAACTGTTCAGAATTCTGGGTCGCGTTCGAACTCGGTGCTTCAGGCCGCCCCATGATTCCTTCTAGTCCCCCCAATCAGCTATGCGTTTTCTCCCCCGTCGTCGGTTTCTCGCCCTGTCGGCAGGCACCAGTCTGGCCGTCTTGACCAGCAACTGTGCCCAACAGAAGCCCAGCCAGACTAGCTTTGACCCCAAGGCCGCCTCTTGGGAAGAGATTTTGGCCGCAGCCAAAGGCACTACGGTCAACTGGGCCATGTGGGGCGGCAGCGATAACATCAACAAGTTTGCCGACCAGTGGGTTGCCAACCAGCTTAAGTCCCAATACGACATCACCCTGAATCGGATTCCGTTGAACGACA
The DNA here is from genome assembly GCA_046080625.1 of Elainella sp. Taxonomy (GTDB): domain Bacteria; phylum Cyanobacteriota; class Cyanobacteriia; order Elainellales; family Elainellaceae; genus Elainella. The sequence continues at coordinate 10,683 of JBJTUI010000558.1, forward strand.
CGGTTGAAGCCGTCAACAAGGTGGTAGGCGAAGTCCAGGCCGGACTGAAGCAGGGCGGCATTGACCTGATCTGGATCAACGGCGAAAACTTCCGCACGATGAAGCAGGGCAAGCTGCTCTACGGGCCGTTTACCGACAAGCTGCCCGCCATGCAGTACTACAACCTCAGCAACCCAGCGATCCTCTCCGACTTTGGCCTGCCGATCGACGGCTTTGAAGCGCCCTACACCGGCTCCTATTACATCATGGCCAGGGACAGCGCCAAGGTGAGCCAGACCCCCACCAACTTTCAGGAGCTATTGGCCTGGGCCAAGGCCAATCCGGGTCGGTTTGCCTACGTGCCCCCGCCAGAATTTGACGGCAGCCGGTTTCTGCTGACGGCGCTGTATGGCGTGACCGGCGGCTACCAGCAATATGTCGGGGCCGAGTTCAACGAGGAACTGTGGAACCGCAATTCGCCTCGGCTGTTTGAATTCTTGCAGGAGCTAGAACCCCACCTCTGGCGCGGCGGCCAGACCTACCCGCCCACCCAGGACCGCTTGCAGGAGCTATTTGCCAACGGCGAGATCTGGATGATGCCCGTTTTCGTTGCCAAGGTGGCTGAAGGGTTGGCTAACCGGCAGCTGCCCCAGACTACTCGGGCGTTCACGCTACCCGGAGTCTCGCTCAACGACCCCTCGTTTACCGCTATTCCGGTCAATGCCAGCAATCCTAGCGGCGGCATGATTCTGGCCAATCTGCTGTCTAGCCCGGAAGGTCAGCTCGAAATGTTTAAGCCCGAGGTCTGGGGAGAACCACCGCTGCTGGATGTGCAGAAGCTGTCCCCGGCCCTCCAGGCAGAATTCGCTAAGGTAGAAGCAGCCTACGGGATTCCGCTGAAGGAGCTAACCGAGAACACGGTGCCGGTCGTGAACGCCGAATACACCACGCGGCTTGAGCAAGCCTGGGAACAGCAGATTGCCTCGTGAGCCAGATCGCCTTCAGGCATTCTTCTCTGAAACTCTAACTTGCAGCCCAACCTGAAGTTTAATTTAAGCCCAATTTGAAACAGCCATGGTGTCACAATTTCAAGAACGTCCGCCCCGCAACATGGGGGTAATTGAAGCCAGTCGGCTGATGGAGCTGCACCTCTATCCCGGCAACCAGTGCAACCGCGACTGCGACTTCTGCACAGTGTTTGGCAGCCCCAAGGGATGGTATTTGGACTATCAGCCGGAACATCTGGATGCGGCCCTGCGTACCGTGATGCTGAACGATCAGGCGGCATTGAAGTTCTATGGCGGTGAACCAACTCTGAACCATGAAAATGTGATTTGGGCAATTGGCTATCTACGCCAGCAGGGATACCAGGGCGCAATTGTGATCTACTCGAACGGCATCCAGGCCGAACGGCTGCTGCAAATTTTGGCTGCCGATCCGCTGGGCAAAACCACCGCCTCGCTCAACTATTCGATCGCCACGGGCGACGGAGCCCCGGCCATGCCCAAAGCAGCTCTGGAAAAGCTGCAAGCCCACGAGGCGGCCCATCCCGGCACCATTGCGATTGGCCACCCGGCGATTGTCGATTCTGGTCGCGGTGTCGATCCCTTTACCGGCGAGGCCAATCGCCCCCAGGACAGCGCCCGCTGCCCCCACTGCTACCCGGTGCTGACCACCGCAGGCCAGTTCCACGCCTGCCCCTTTGCGGTCGAAAACCCTGCGCCCCATTTTCAATTGGGCGGTCTGGACTCCGACCCAGCCCAAGTCACCCAAAACTTTCGGGCCTTTTTCACCTGGCTGGACAATGTGCATGAACCCTATGCCCGCGCCAACGGCCTGCCCGCCTGCACGGTCTGCTGGAAACACCTGGACCAGCTGCCCCACCCGAATTTTGCAGGTAGCAAGACTTTGCCCAGAGGCTGAGCCCCATATATAGCCCCAGGGCCCTATTGCAAAAAGCAGGCTGCCACTGGGCTACCTGCTTCTCGTTCTTATTTAGATTTTCGCTTTTGAACTTATCCTAAACGGGACCGACGGGGCTCGAACCCGCAACTTCCGCCGTGACAGGGCGGTGCTCTAACCAATTGAACTACGGTCCCTCAACCGGTTGCCTCAATAGGCGCAATCTCAATTATGCCGAGATTTCCGAAGTTTGTCAAACTTTCAGGCGAGATTTTTTAAGCTAGTCTGTTAGGTATCGGCCCAGCCCAGCGGATTGGAACAGGCCGCCAGACACCTTTTGCCGTTACAGTAATCTGTTTACAGTATTCTGCCCTTTTGGCCGCACATGTCCTCCGATCTGCCCACCGACCAGCAGGCGCTACCGCTGTTGAATTGTCTCCAGGCCCTTGCCAACCGGCCCCGCGCCGCCTTTCACACACCGGGGCACCGCCAGGGACAGGGCGCGCCAATGGTGCTACAAGATCTGCTGGGGGTAGCTCTGCGAGCTGACCTGCCCGAACTGCCCGAGCTCGACAACCTATTTGCCCCCGAAGGCGTGATCCGGGCGGCTGAAGCCCTGGCTGCGGAGGCGTTTGGAGCAGACCAGACCTGGTTTCTGGCGAATGGCTCGACCTGCGGCCTGGAAGCAGCAATTTTGGCCACCTGTCGGCCCGGCGATCCGATTATTCTGCCGCGCAACGCCCACCAGTCGATCTTCTCGGCCCTGGTACTGTCCGGGGCTCTGCCGGTCTGGCTAGAACCCCAGGTTGACCCCGATTGGGAGCTGGCCGGAGGCCTAACGCCCGCCCAGGTAGAAGCCGCCCTGGCCGCCTATCCCGAGGCCAAGGCCGTGCTGCTGGTGTCCCCCACCTACCAGGGCGTAGGCAGCGATCTGGCAGCAATCGCCGAAATCACCCATCGCCATCACCTGCCCCTGCTGGTAGACGAAGCCCACGGAGCTCATTTCGCCTTTCACCCCGACCTGCCCCCGTCTGCTTTGGCGGCTGGCGCAGATCTGGCAGTCCAGTCTAGCCACAAAACCCTGTCAGCCCTCACCCAGGCCGCCATGCTGCATGTCCGGGGCGAGCGCATCGACCGCCAGCGGCTCAGTCAGGCTCTGCGGCTGGTTCAATCCACTAGCCCCAACTATCTGCTGCTGGCCTCCCTAGACGCAGCCCGCCACCAGATGGCCACGGCAGGCAAGACCCTACTAGACCAGACCCTGGCCGCCGCCGCCCAGGTGAAAGCCCAAATTAGCCGATTCCTGCCGGTCTTAAGCTCCGCCCAGCTTGACCCCAGTCGGGGCTTCTTCAGCCTCGACCCGCTGCGGCTTACAGTAGATGTCACGCCCCTGGGCCTGACCGGCTTCGCTGCCGATGAAATCCTACACCAGCAGTTCAATGTCACCGCCGAGCTCCCCAGCTCCCGCCAGCTCACCTTCATCCTCAC
>JBJTUI010000559.1:0-3354 GCA_046080625.1 Elainella sp.
CCGCTATATTCGTGAGCAAGAAGCATCTGACCAAAGTGGACGGTTTTAATTAACCCACAGATACCTTCAGCGAAAGCCATCCGCCCTTGGGGCGGTCACATTCATCAAGCCACCAGCTTCGCTGGGGGTGTCTGACTAACCAGCGCAATTAACTCGCGCCATTAGCTCGTGCAGCTACCTCCCAACTAACTGCCTCGACTGCTTCGCGCCGCTGATTGTAAAGGTTATCAGCCCTAGCCAGGGGCAAGAATTTTATCTTCCTGCCAAGGGTGCGCTACTATTCCTATAATGGTAGGCCGCAATACATTTGCTTTATGGAGCCAAATTCACTCCTGACAGAGGTGATTCTCAGCCATCCGGAGCGCACCCTCGGCAACCTGCATCTCGACTGGAATCCGCAGCCCGGTTCCTACCTGGATTTGGAGGGCAAAACCTATGCGGTGCTGGAGCGCCGCCACCGCTATCAGTTCAAATCCGGCAAATATCGACTGCAAAAAATCGCCCTCTATGTTCAGTCGGCCATGCGCCCAGACGAATGCAGTCTGATCAACGGCCATTGGATCATCGGCGACGCCACCTGCAAATTTAACGCCCAGTCTGAGCTAGTGCGCTGTGCCGTCAACCCTTCGGGTCCCTGTGAGGGCTGCCGGTTCTATGAAAGCAGGAGCTGAAGGCCAGTTCTAGCGCAGTTCTAGCGCAAGGTTTTTAGAATTTATCTTATGTGGCTGATGCAGAACTGGCCTCGCCCAACTGCTCCCCGACCTGGAGCCGCATGCCGTTGACAAAGTCCCAGCCTGTCTGGGGACGTTTTCCGGCCAGCTGCACCTCCCGCAGCAGTAAAGCCCCGGCTCCAGTTTGGACCACGGCCCCCCGGTTTTTGAGCAGGGCAATAATTTTGCCCGGTGAGGTGATCTGGGCTGGTTCGACCTGTTGATAGGCGGCCCATTCCGCAGCTTCGGGCGTTGCGACGGCCTCCAAAGGCAGGGTTGCCATAACCTTGAGGCTGCTGCCTCGAAGCGTGGTGACGCAGTTGGGGTAAAAGCCGCGAATCTGGTTGTGCAGCTCTAGGGCCGAGCGCGACCAGTCCAGCCGGTAGTCTTCCTTTTTAATCAGAGGCGCGTAGATGGCCTGGGCATCGTCCTGAGGAATCGGCGTCAGGCGGTTTTGCTCCAGGCCAATCAGGGTTTCGACCAGCAGATCTGCTGTAATCTGAGCCAGGGTTTGGGCCAGATCCAGGGCATTGTCGAGCAGGTCAATCGGCGTTGTTCGGGTCAGCAGCATCGCGCCCGTATCCATACCCGCATCCATCTGCATGGTGGTGATGCCCGTTTCTGCCTCACCGTAGTAGAGACACCATTGAATCGGAGCCGCACCCCGGTATTTGGGCAGAATCGAGCCATGGCCGTTGATGCAGCCCAGGCGCGGCATGTCGAGGATCTCCTGGGAGAGGATCTGACCATAGGCCACCACCACAAACGCATCGGCTCCCGCCTGTCGCAGCCAGTCTAGCGTTTCGGTATCCTTCTTGACCCGGCGCGGCTGAAGCACTGGCAGCTGGTGGGCCAGAGCCACAGCCTTGATGGGCGAGGCCGATAGCTCGCTGCCCCGGCCCCGGCGCTTGTCGGGTTGGGTGACTACGGCCAGCAGCTCAAAATCCGGCTGGGCGACCAGACGCTCTAGGCTGGGAACAGCGAATTGGGGCGTACCGAAAAACACAAGCTTCATGGGCTGGGCAAAAGGAGCAAAGGGGAAATGCCCTAAGGCAAAATCGAGATTTCTATCCGCCGGTTGCGCTGGCGATTGGTTTCCGAATCCTCGGGAGCCAGCGGGCGGTTGTGGCCCTGACCCACCGTAACCCAGTGGATTGATTGATCCATCTGCCCTGCCAGGTATTTTTGTACGGCTCTGGCCTGCTCCAGGGTTTTCTGGCGATCCAGATCAGCCGACTGCTGCTGGTCACTGTAGGCCGCCACCTGAATCGAAGCACCGTTATAGCGCTCCAGATCGACCAGAATGCTGTCCAAAATCGCGGCTGTCCCCGGACGGAGTGTGACAGATCCCATCTCAAACAGGGCGTCGCTAGGCAAGGTCACGAGCAGCGGTTGCTGGCCAGCGTGGGCCGTTGGAGTGCTGACGGAGGGGGTGGCCACAAACGGCTGGGGATCGGCAGCCGTGAAGGCATTGAGTTTGGCCTGAATCGACTGAATCCGCTTTTGAATTTCCTCGACCCGCTCGGCCAGCGGCTCGGTGGTCTGGCTGGTCAGGGTTTGCAGCTCGGCCTGGAGCTGGGTTAGCTCGGTCTGCATCTGCTGGCGCTCGGTGTCGGTAAGCGAAGAGGCCGTTGGAGAAGCGTTCGCTGTCGGCGTCACAGCGTCTACTGGACTGGACTCCTGAGACAAGCCGGTTTGCATAGCGGCAGGCTGAACCAGCGAGTCGGGCAGCAGTTGAACCAAGGGAGCGGGCAGGTGGGTCAGCGACTTGGCTAGCTTCGCCTCAGCCTGTTGGGCGAGTTCTGAGACCAGCGGCAGCTTTTGGCTCTGGGCCGGATAGATCTGGGCAGCCGCAATCCCTACTGCTGCCGTTATACTTCCTCCCACCCCCAAAAGCAGCAGGCGAAACAGGGTCGTCAGAAAAGCGCTGCGCCAACTGAAAGGCCGGGCCGACTTGACCTGCTGGGTCTTGTTTGCTTTAGCACTCGCTTGAGGGCTGGTTTGGGCAGGGGCAGGAGGTTTGGCTCCGGTTTGATTGCCAGATTGGGGAGCGGATTGGGGGGCAGATTGGGAGGATACGGTTTTCGGCATGAACTTACCTCAGAGGCGCTTGCAACAGAATCTTGGGATGGGTTAGTCGGGCGCAGGACTCGGACTACAAGTTCACCGCTATTCTTTTAATTTGTCAAGCCCTCTGGATGACAAATTAGAGTTGAATAAAAAGTTTCGTGAGAAGCCGTGTCGAAAACGGTTTCCCTTGCTATACAAGAGGTAGAAACTCAAACAGTGAACTTGCTGAATCGCTAAATTGCCCCTAGGATGTGACCGCTCAGCAGAAGCATCTCACCGATTGACCAAGGGCTTTTTTGATATTGAGTGATGGGTTGTTAATGGTGTGTGGGTGATTGCTGCGAGCGGCATTGCCCGTTTTATTGTTGCTAGTTTTCCGTTTCCTGGGTTTCGGTTTATCCAATGTTGAACCAGGCTCAGTCGGGCCATTTCAGCTAGTCAGACACCCCCAGCGAAGCTGGTGGCTTGATGAATGTGACCGCCCCAAGGGCGGATGGCTTTCGCTGAAGGTATCTGTGGGTTAATTAAAACCGTCCACTTTGGTCAGATGCTTCTTGCTCACGAATATAGCGGC
>JBJTUI010000560.1:0-10180 GCA_046080625.1 Elainella sp.
ACCGTCGGTCATGCTGCGTACCGAAATGTTGCGCTCGGTGCCGCAGTCGTTTTCCCGGATGATCACGTCCTGGGCCACGTCCACCAGACGCCGGGTGAGATAGCCCGAGTCTGCCGTGCGCAGAGCCGTGTCTACCAGACCCTTGCGGGCTCCGTAGGAGGAAATAATGTATTCGGTAACGGTCAGCCCTTCTCGGAAGTTGGTCTTAATTGGCAGGTCGATGATTTCCCCTTGGGGATTGGCCATCAGACCGCGCATCCCGACCAGCTGCCGCACCTGGGAGATGTTGCCTCGGGCTCCCGAGAAGGCCATCATGTAGACCGAATTGAGCGGGTCGCTGGATTCAAAGTGGCGCACCACCTCGTCCTTCAGCTCTTCGCTGGTGCCGTTCCAGGTGTCGATTACCTTCTGGAACCGTTCTACCTCAGTGATTTCGCCGCGCGTGTAGCGGCTTTCGGTTTCGCGGATTTCTTCCTCGGCAGCCTCCAGCAGGTCGCGCTTGCTGGGCGGCACCTGCAAATCATCGACGCTGATCGACACACCTGCCCGGGTAGCAAACTCGAACCCCAGATCCTTGAGGCGGTCGGCCATATTGGCGGTGCGGGCCGTGCCATAGTGGGTAAAGGCCCAGGCGATCAGGCGCTTCAGCTGGCCCTTGTTAACCACGCGGTTGCGGAAGATCATGGCTGGTGTGGGCTTTTGGGTTGCTTGTTCCTCTGCCGTCATTCTCTGCCCTCAGTAATTCAGTGTTTGCAATTCAGTGTCTGCAATGAGCGCTTGCTGCAAATTGCGCGCTGGCGCAAGATTGGATATTCAATTAACGGGTAGCCAATTAACAGATCTACCGGGCCACCGAAGTGGCCCCAGGTGACCTAAACCAGGGCGTCCTGCACAGTTTTGTTGTAGATGATCCGGCCCGGCGTAGTCCTGATGTATTGGGAGACTAGATTGCCCTCAGTGTCCTGCCGCACCCGGCGGAATTTGTAGAGCTTAGTAACAGTGCCATCTTCAGCGGTGCTGGTTTCCAGGGGCTCTGCCTCCGTGTCTTCGCTTTCCACAGTCCCGTCAAACCGCACCCAGACATAGGCATGGATATCCACTTGGCCCTGGTCGTAGGCAATCTCCACGTCGTCTAGGCTGGAGAAGTAGCGGCCCGCTCCCTTGGTAGCTGCCGGGTTCTCTGCCGTCAGGTAATAGCAGCCCAAGACCATATCTTGGCTAGGGGTAACGATGGGCCGACCCGTAGCCGGGGAGAGGATATTGTTCGAGGCCAGCATCAGCAGGCGGGCTTCGGCCTGGGCCTCCAGGGAGAGGGGCACATGGACCGCCATCTGGTCGCCGTCAAAGTCGGCGTTGAAGGCCGGACAGACCAGCGGGTGAATTTGAATGGCGCGACCCTCCACCAGAATTGGCTCGAAGGCTTGAATCCCGAGTCGGTGCAGGGTGGGTGCCCGGTTTAGCAGGACGGGGTGGCCGTCGATCACCTCTTCCAGCACGTCCCAGATCTGCGGGTCGTTGCGCTGGATCAGCTTTTTGGCCGCCTTGATGTTGTTCACCAGACCCTGGCGAATCAGGCGGTGGATCACAAACGGCTGGAACAGCTCGATTGCCATTTCGCGAGGCAGACCGCACTGGTGAATTTTCAGCTTCGGCCCCACCACAATCACGGAACGTCCGGAGTAGTCCACCCGTTTACCCAGCAGGTTTTGCCGGAAACGGCCCTGTTTGCCCTCAATAATGTCTGACAGGGACTTGAGCGGGCGGTTGTTGGCTCCCACCACGGTGCGGCCCCGGCGGCCATTGTCAATCAGAGCATCCACGGCCTCTTGCAGCATCCGTTTTTCGTTGCGGACGATGATTTCCGGAGCCAGGATTTCCTGCAGGCGGGCTAGCCGGTTGTTGCGGTTGATCACGCGGCGGTAGAGGTCGTTCAGGTCGGAGGTGGCGAATCGGCCCCCGTCCAGCTGCACCATCGGGCGTAGGTCAGGCGGAATCACCGGAATCACTTCCAGGATCATCCAGGAGGGCAGGGAGCGCGTGGCGATGAAGTTATCGATTACCCGGAGGCGCTTGATCAGCTTGGCCCGCTTCTGGCCCTTGGCCGTCGCGATGTCTTCCCTGAGGGTTTCAGCTTCTTTCTCCAACTCCAGATCTTGCAGCAGGCGTTGCAGCGCTTCCGCCCCAATTCCGACTTCAATTCCCTGGAGCTGGGAGTCTTCGCTGTAGAGCTGGTCTTCGATTTCGATCCACTGGTCTTCTGTGAGCAGCTGCTTGTAGCTCAGGTTCTCGGCGTTGCCCGGATCGAGGACGACGTAGGAGTTGAAGTAGACAATCTGCTCCACGTCGCGCAGGGGCATATCGAGCAGAATCGACATATAGCTGGGGATGCCCTTCAGGTACCAGACGTGAGCCACGGGCGCGGCCAGCTTGATATAGCCCATGCGGTGGCGACGGACGCGCGATTCGGTGACTTCGACGCCGCAGCGCTCACAGACAATCCCCCGGTGGCGCACCCGCTTGTATTTACCGCAGTGGCATTCCCAGTCCTTTGCCGGACCAAAGATCCGCTCGCAGAAAAGGCCGTCCATTTCCGGCTTCAGGGTCCGGTAGTTGATCATTTCCGGCTAGGTGACTTCGCCCACCACCATGCCGTTGGGTAAGGTCCGCTCCCCCCATTGGCGAATTCGCTCGGGAGAGGCCAGACCAATTTTGACGTAGTCAAACCGCTGTTCTAGCTTCGGCATCGTAGCTCCTGTTTGTCCTGGTTTTCCTGGTTCGTTCTCAAGCCAGCCCCGCTAAGGGCTATAGACAGCTGGGGCAGAAGCGAGATGGCACGCTCCGCTGTCTTGATTAAATCTGGTCGCTATCGCATTCTGGTTGCTACCGCGTTCGTCACTACGCGAGCTAGGTTGACTAGCTATGGTTGCTAGCTATTTGACTGGACAGCACCGGCAATGGATACCGGTGCTTGAAACAGCCTAGTCTTCGACTTCTTCCATCTCGTCGCGCGAGATCGATTCGTAGGTGGGGCGGGATGGGGTGCGGCGGTTGCCCACATCAGTCATCAGGTCCACCTCGATATCGCGGCTAGTACCGTCATCCTGGCTTTGCAGCTTGTGGGCCGCAATGTCGAGACAGAGGGACTGCAATTCGCGCATCAACACCTTGAAGGACTCGGGCGTCCCCGGTCGCGGAATCGCCTTGCCCTTGACAATGGCATTGAGAGCTTCGTTGCGGCCCTGCATGTCGTCCGACTTGACGGTCAGCAGCTCTTGCAGGATGTAGCCCGCGCCAAACGCCTCCAGTGCCCAGACCTCCATTTCGCCGAACCGCTGGCCGCCCTGCTGGGCTTTACCGCCCAGAGGCTGCTGGGTAACAAGCGAGTAGGGGCCGGTGGAGCGAGCGTGGATCTTGTCGTCTACCAGGTGAACCAGCTTCAGCATGTAGGCCGTGCCGACGGTAACGGGCCGGTCAAACGGTTCGCCCGTGCGGCCATCGTAGACCTGGATCTTGCCGGGGTTGTCGGGGTTGTAGACCCAGTCCTGGCCAGTTTTTTCGCGGGCCTCGTTGATCTTGGCGTGGGTGGTGAGACGCGACGCCTCCTCCCCATACATTTCGTCAAAGGGCACCATCTTGAAGCGGCTGCCCAGGTTATGTCCGGCCCAGCCCAGCAGGCATTCAAACACCTGGCCGACGTTCATCCGGGAGGGTACCCCCAGCGGGTTGAGCACGATATCTACGGGCGTCCCGTCGGGCAGGTAGGGCATGTCTTCATCCGGCAGAATCCGCGAGATAATTCCCTTGTTGCCGTGGCGTCCGGCCATCTTGTCGCCCACCTGGATCTTGCGCTTCTGGGCTACATAGACCCTGACCACCATGTTGGCACCGGGGGGCAGTTCGTCGCCCTGTTCGCGCGTAAACACCCGCACGTCTACGACGCGGCCTTTCTCACCGTTCGGCACCCTGAGCGAGTTGTCGCGCACGTCACGGGCCTTCTCTCCAAAGATCGCCCGCAGCAGCTTTTCTTCCGGCGGCTGATCTGACTCGCCCTTCGGCGTCACCTTACCGACCAGGATGTCGCCCGACTCGACCCAGGCCCCAATCCGGATGATCCCGGTTTCGTCGAGCTGGCGCAGGGCATCTTCCCCGACGTTGGGAATCTCCCGAGTAATTTCTTCAGGGCCAAGCTTGGTCTGGCGGGCCTCGATCTCGTATTTCTCAATGTGGATCGAGGTGTAAACATCGTCGTAAACCAACCGTTCGCTGATCAGGATGGCGTCCTCGTAGTTGTAGCCTTCCCAGGGCATGTAGGCCACCAGCACGTTTTGGCCCAGAGCTAGCTCGCCGCCTTCGGTAGCAGACCCGTCCGCCAGGATCTGTCCGGCCACCACCTGCTGCCCACCAAACACAATCGGGCGCTGGTTGAGGCAGGTGTCCTGGTTGGAGCGCTGGTATTTCTGGAGCTGGTACTCGATTTCCTGGCCATCGTTGCCGCGCACCCGAATCCGATTAGCGTCCACAAACACCACTTCGCCATCGACGCGGTTGACGATCACCATCCCCGAGTCGCGGGCGGCTTGAGCTTCCAGACCAGTTCCGACCAGCGGACGCTCGGGGCGCAGCAGGGGCACGGCCTGCCGCTGCATGTTCGAACCCATCAGAGCCCGGTTGGCGTCGTCGTGCTCCAGGAAAGGAATCAGCGAGGTGGCCACAGAGATAATCTGCACAGGCGAGACAGCCACAAAGTCCACTTCTTCAGCTGCCGCAGTTGTAAACTCCTGGCGATAGCGAATTGGCACCTGCTCACCCAGGATGTAGCCGCTTTCATCGGTAGAAACGTCGCCTGCTGCCACCCGGTAGTCGTCTTCCTCGTCGGCAGTCATGTAGAGAGGTGCCTGGTCCTTCAGGACACGACCATTCTCAGCCTTATAGGACGGCGTTTCGATGAAGCCGTAGGCGTTGACGCGGGCGTGGGTGGCCAGCGAGCCAATCAGACCCGCGTTCGGACCTTCGGGCGTTTCAATCGGGCAGATCCGGCCATAGTGGGAGGGGTGAATATCACGCACCGCAAAGCCCGCCCGTTCGCGAGTCAAACCACCCGGCCCCAGAGCGCTGAGACGTCGCTTGTGGGTCAGCTCGGCCAGGGGATTGGTCTGATCCATGAACTGGGAGAGCTGGGAGGAGCCAAAGAACTCCTTGATCGCGGCCACCAGTGGCTTCGGGTTGACCAGGGACGCAGGCGTCAGAGAATCGGCATCCGACACCGTCATCCGCTCCCGGATAATCCGCTCCAGCCGGTTCAGCCCCACCCGCACCTGGTTTTGCAGCAGTTCACCCACCGAGCGCACCCGGCGGTTGCCCAGGTGGTCGATGTCGTCAATCTGGCCGATATCAAACTCCAGGTTGATCAGGTAATCCACCGCCGCCAAAATATCCTGGGGCGTCAGAATCCGGGTCGCCTCCGGCACAGTCAGCTTCAGCTTCTTGTTCAGCTTATAGCGACCCACCCGTCCCAGGTCATAGCGTTTGGGGTCGAAGAAGCGCGAGTCGAGCAGCTGTTGCCCCCCAGACACCGTGGGCGGTTCACCCGGACGCAGCTTGCGATAGAGCTCCATCAGGGCTTCTTCTTCGCTGAACTGGCCTTCTTTTTCAATGGTTTTCTGGAAGTATTCGGGGTGGCGCAGGGCATCAAAGATCTCGCTGTCGCTCAAGCCCAGCGCCTTCAGCAGCACCTGGGCCGAGAGCTTGCGGGTTTTGTCGATCCGCACCCAGACCAGATCGTTTTTGTCGGTTTCAAATTTTAGCCAAGCTCCCCGGTTGGGAATCAGGCTGGCGTTGAAGGTGCTGCGCCCGTTTTTGTCGATTTCCTTTTTATAGTAGACACCCGGACTGCGAACGATCTGATTCACGATCACCCGCTCGGCCCCGTTGATGATAAAGGTACCCCGGTCGGTCATCAGAGGCAGATCGCCAATAAAGACTTCCTGCTCTTTGATCTCACCCGTCTCCTTATTGATCAGGCGAGTGGGCACATACATCTGAACGGCGTAGGTGCTATCGCGACGCTTAGCTTCGTCTACGTCGTATTTGGGGCGTTTTAACTTATAGTCTTTACCGAGGAAATGAAGTTCTAACTTGCCGGTATAGTCTGTAATAGGAGAAAAGCTGTCCAGCTCTTCAATTAAACCCTCCTCAAGAAACCATCTGAAGCTAGCCCGCTGGATCTCAACCAGATCGGGCAGGGTAAACATGGGGGTTGATTTAGTTAGGGTACTCATACGTCTCCTCGATTGGGTGTCGCTTGGGGCAATCCCCCAACGCTGCGGTAGCTTAAACTGGGACTAGCAAAGCAAAAGATCAGCGAAGCAAGCGGGAACAAAACAAATCACGACGAAAAAAGCCCAGACTTCTTCAAGAGAAGCTGAAGCCATCCCATCTATAGGGGCAACCTGTTTAAGGAGGCAACCTGAGCTGCATCCTGCCAGAAATTCCAATATAAAATGCTAAAGTATAGGCCAACAGAGCACGGAGAGTATAGCTTAAACAATGGACTTCGTCAACGGCTAGTAGGGTGTGTAAAGTCAAAAGTCTGAGGTTAAAAACCTGAGCCAGAGATCAGCTGCCTTGACCGTTTGCAAGACGCATTCCAAACCGTAAACCTGACTTGAGTTGAATCGCTCAGGGCAGATCGATATAATGCCGTCGAAGTTCAACCCAGTGGAGTGCGAACTGGCCCAGAGTTCAGCAGGCTGCACCTCGTCTATTGAAACCGGCGATTTGGCAGGACTAGTACCTGACAGGACCAGTACAGAGAGTCAGATAGAAAAGGCAATCGATAACCCAAAACTGACGCGCTGCATCAGCAACCTCAAAAAATTTACATAGTTCAACTTTTATTATGACGCAAGGTTGACATTTTGTGGTGTTTGAAATACCTGAGATAGATTTCTTGCCGAGCTGGCTGAGATAGGGCCGCAGCTTAAGCGGGCAGCAGTTCCGGGCTGGGTTTCGGGTCGGAGAGCTGGAACAGGCGGCGGGCATTTGCTGTTGTCTGGGCGGCCAGCGTTTCTACCGTTACCTGGCGCAGTTGGGCCACCTGATCAGCCACATAGCGCACATAGGCGGGCTGGTTGCGCCGTTCGCCCCGCTTGGGGACAGGCGACAGAAACGGACAGTCGGTTTCAATCAGAATGCGGTCGTTGGGCACGATCTGGGCAGAAGCCTGCACCTGTAGCGCATTCTTGAAGGTGACGATACCGCTGAAGCTGATATAGAACCCTAAGTCCAGAAACCACTGCGTTTCTTCAGGGTTGCCGCTCCAGCAATGCATCACGCCCTGGACTGGCCCCTGCTCGGCCCAAAAGGCCCGTAAGAGCTCGACCATGCGGGCGGCGGCGTCCCGACAGTGGATAATCACCGGTCGATTCAGCTGGCGCGCTAAAAGCAGCTGTTCCCAGAAGGCCGTTTCCTGGAGGGTCTGGCTGTCTGATTTATAAAAATCTAGGCCAATTTCGCCAATTGCCACCACGCGGGGGTCAGACTGGGCTAGGGCCAAAATTTCGGTGGCCAGGCTCTCAGTCCATTTCTCTACGTCTAGAGGATGTAGCCCCACGGCGAAGGAGAGCTCGGGAAAGCGGTCAACCAGACGGCGAATGCTGTCGAACTCGGCAGGCTCGACGCAGGAATGAACCAGCTGCACCACGCCGGCCTCACGCCACTGCTGGGCGACTTTATCCAAATCGTCAGCGAAGCTATCAAAATTGAGATGAACGTGGGTATCAATCAGCTGCATGTCTAATAAGCTGCGCGTAGGCTACAGGCTCACAGCAGGTTGAGCGATGGGTTGAGGCATGGGCTGAGACATGAGTTGAGCCGAACTGCTCAAACTACCAAAACTTAGAACCTAATCAGAGGTTCCTTGAGACGTTCATCTGGGATATTCGTCTGGGGTTTTATCCCGGCGACTTGAGGCCGCAGACGCCAAGCTGTTTGGGCAAACCCTGGGTCAGGAGGCTTTAGCCTCTGCTTTGGCTTTAAAGACTCTGGCCAACCGCGCTTTCTTGCGGGCACCGTTGTTGGGATGCAGAACGCCGCACTTCACGGCTTTGTCGATCTTGCTGAAGGCTGCCGACAGAGTGGTTTGCACCTGCTGCATGGCTTCGGGACTGGGGGCGGCAGCATAGCCATCTACCGCTGTCAGGTAGCGCTTGATCAGGGTTTTGACAGCCGATTTGTAGGACTTATTGTGCAGGCGGTTCCGCTCTGCAATCTCGATGCGCTTGATTGCCGATTTGATATTTGCCACAGTAACTATCTAGATAATTTCAGAAGAGATCTTTCAGCGATCCCTAATTCTAGCGAAAGATTCGCCCATTGCGCCAGACAATCTGGACTGCCTCGCTTAAATCCTTAGAAAATCCAGGTTAAGCTAGAAGAACCCACAGGTCCGGTGCCGACCGCTATGATGGCTGAAGGGTTCTATAGACCTGATCAATTTGGGTTACTGGCATACTCCGAACTAGCGTTTCTCACACACTCTGGCAATGCTGCGAATTATTACTCAGCGGGCTGAGGCACTCACCGAACTGCGGCGCATTTGCGATCGCACCCACGACGAGCAGGTCGTTCATAAGGAAGCAACGGTGCGGGAGGTGCTGCAAGCTGTGAAGCGGCAGGGCAACCGGGCAGTCCTACACTACACCGAAGAATATGACCAGGTGGTGCTGAAGCCGGAGGAGCTGCGGGTAACGGGTTCCGAGCTGGACGCCGCCTATCAGCAGGTTTCCAAAGAGCTGCTAGACGCGATTCGGCTGGCCTGTCAACAGGTCGAAGCATTTCACCGCCAGCGGGTACCCAAGAGCTGGGTGCAGTTTGGCGAAAACGACGTGGTATTGGGCAAGCGCTATACGCCCGTCGATCGGGCGGGCCTCTATGTCCCTGGTGGGCGGGCTGCCTATCCCAGTACGGTGATCATGAACGCGATTCCGGCTCGGGTGGCCCAGGTGCCCCGAATTGTGATCACCACTCCCCCCGGCCCCGACAAGACTGTGAATCCAGCCGTGCTAGTGGCGGCCCAGGAAGCTGGAGTCACCGAAATTTACCGCGTCGGCGGAGCCCAAGCGATTGCGGCCCTGGCCTATGGCACCGAAACGATTCCAAAAGTCGATGTGATCTCCGGCCCCGGCAACATCTACGTCACCCTGGCCAAAAAGCTGGTCTACGGTACGGTCGGCATCGATTCGCTGGCTGGCCCCTCCGAGGTGCTGGTGATTGCCGATCACGCCGCTGACCCGGTGCATGTAGCTGCCGATCTACTGGCCCAGGCCGAGCATGACCCGATGGCCGCCGCGATTCTGCTGACCACCAGCGCCGATCTGGCTGCCCAGGTCGTAGTGGAGGTGAAACAGCAGTTGATCAACCACCCGCGCCGGATGTTGACCGAAAAGGCGATTGCCCACTACGGCCTGGTCGTGGTAGTCGATTCGCTGGAGGCCGCCGTAGATCTCTCGAACGAGTTTGCGCCTGAGCATCTGGAGCTGGAAGTCGAAGACCCCTGGAGCCTGCTGGAGAAAATTCGCCATGCGGGCGCGATCTTCCTGGGTAACTCGACCCCCGAGGCCGTAGGCGACTATCTGGCTGGTCCCAACCACACCCTGCCCACCTCCGGGGCGGCCCGCTATGCCTCGGCTCTTAGCGTCGAAACCTTCATCAAAAGCTCCAGCCTGATCCAATATTCGCCCCAGGCTCTAGAACAGGTGGCTGCTGCCGTGGATACCCTGGCCACCGCCGAAGGGCTGACTTCCCACGCCGACTCGGTGCGGCTGCGTACCCAATCGTCTGAAACAACCCCGCTCAACCGCGAGCTACCGGCGGACGGGTAAGCCATAATTAGAGAGCCAAAATTCAAGAGCCAAAATTCATAAAACGATTTAGGCAGGAGCATCTCTATGTTTGAGCGGGTCTTGGTTGCGTTGAATGGGGCCGACTCGGAGGCAGTAATTGCAGCGCTACAGCGGTTGCAGTGGCATCCCCAGGCCGAAGCCGTGATTGCCCATGTCCTGGTCAATACGGCTGCCGACCCCGACATTGCTGCCGATCGCCCCCAGGCCGATATAGAAACCCTACCCCAGCAGCAGTTAGAGCGACTGCAAGCTTACCAGACCCAGCTGCCCTGCAAAAG
>JBJTUI010000561.1:0-2919 GCA_046080625.1 Elainella sp.
TCTGTGGTTTCTGGTGTTTTGAATTCAATCAGGTTATCGTTATTCATGGTGTATTCCTGGTCTGAGCTTTTTTGTCTTATTCAGCAGGATACGCCTTTTTTTCTCCTTTTTCTCATACACCAGATCTAACCATAACTCGTCCAAAGCTCGAAACGTCTGACCAAATTTAGACTCAGCGTAGGGGGATAGCGTCGTGGTCATAAGCACCTCTTCTCCAACGGCTCTCAAATTCCGTTGCCTTCTGGGGTTACTTCTGACGTTAGAAGCGGTAAAACCAATTTCTCAGCAGAGAAAAACCGATTTTTCGATTAGATTTGCTTAACATTCTCCTAGCTCCACCCTGCTGGTATGGTGGTTCAGTTTCTGACAAGCGCTTTTCCTACCCTGCCCTACTCGACTTCCTCCAGCAGGTTCACCGCACCGGGCGAGCTGGTTTCGGTTTCCTGGGGCAACAGCAGGTTTAGCAGAATTGCCGCAACGCCGCCGGTAGAAATGCCGGAAGAGAACAGCTGGCGAATGATCGCGGGTTTGTCGTCCAGAATGTCGGGAGCATAGACAACGCTGAGGCCCAGGGCCAGCGACACGGCCATGATGATCAGCGTGCGGCGGTCGATTGGGCTAGAGGCGATAATATTCACACCTGCCACGGCGATTGAGCCAAACATGACGATTGTAGCGCCGCCCAGCACGGGTTGGGGAATGGTTTGCAGGACGCCGCCCACCCAGGGCAGCAGCCCCAGCAGGGCAAAGATGCCTGCCACATAGAGGCCGACATGACGGCTCCCTACCCCGGTCATCTGGATCACGCCGTTGTTTTGGCTAAAGGTGGTGTTGGGAAACGTGTTGAGCATGGCGGCCAGCATGGAGTTGATCCCGTCTCCCAGAACGCCGCCCTTGATCCGCTGCACATAGAGCTTACCCTGGATCGGCTGGTGTGAGGCGACAGAGGTGGCGGTCAGATCGCCGATGGTTTCGATTGCCGTGATCAGATAAAGCAGGATGAACGGCACCAGAGCCCCCAGCTCAAACTTCATGCCGTAGCGAAACGGGACGGGCAGGCTGATCCAATTCAACTGCTGCATCGTTCCGAAATCAACCAGCCCCAGTCCGATTGCGACCAGATAGCCAATGCCTAGACCAATCGCGATTGCCCCCATCCGCAGGTGGCGATTTGGCGAGAGGTTGAGCCCGACAATAATTGCCAGCACCAATCCGCCCAGAGCCAGATTTTGGCTGCTGCCGTAGGTACCGTTAGCATGGGCCGCCGCGCCCCCGGCAATGCTGACCACGCCGGTTTTGATCAAGCTGAGGCCGATAATCATCACCACCGTGCCCGACACCACGGGCGAAATCAGCCGCTGGGCCAGATGCAGAAACTGACTCAACACCACCTCAACCAGCGCTCCAAAAAAGCAGACCCCGAAGATCAGGGCTAAGGCTTCCTGGGGTGAGCGGCCCATCTGCACGGCGGCGGTGCCGACGCCAATCACCGGAGCCAGAAACGAGAAGCTGGTGCCCTGGAGGCTGAGCAGACCCGAACCAACCGGACCAATCCGCCTGCACTGGATTAGCGTGCAGAGGCCCGAGGCAAACAGGGACATGCTGATGATGTAGCTGGTGTCTTCAGCCTCCAGCCCCAGGGCGGTACAGATCAGCAGCGGGGCCGAGATGATGCCGACAAAGGCAGCCAGGACGTGTTGAAGCGCCACAAACAGCGTCTCTAGCAGGGGAGGTTGGTCGTCTAGCCCGTAGAGTAGCTCAACCGCGTTGACCGAAGTTCCGGTTCCGTTGGGCTGCGACTGGGATTGGGTCATAGGTGAAGGTCCTCACAAACAAATCTGGGCCGCCTCCAGCACCTTGCTGTTGATAGTCTCAAGTCAGTGGGTTCAATGGAACCAAAGTGCGATGAGGGAGTGCAGAGGGCTTGCCCTCTGCTGGGGGCTACGCCCTAGTCCCCCACTGTCTTACAAACAACTGTACAAACAGTTGCACAATCCACTTAACCACAGCCGTTTTAACCACAGCGGCCTAGCCCGGAGCTTAAGATTTGTATACGGTATACAGAGAAGTTAAGTTTCTTTATAATATGCAAGCCTCTGTTTAATATATGTACCGAAAGGCACATATATCGAGTGACTGGCGGGGTGATGGCTTCCCGTTCTTAGAGGGCTGTATCGCTGGATGCCAGTCAGCAGGCGGGCTAGCAGGATGGCCTGTCCCCTGGACCAACTGTTCTTCTGCAAAAGCACTGATTTTTTCCTGGTTTGAGCTGCCTGGGCAGAGGGCTGGCAGCATGGGCTAACCCGGTCGCTACTCATATTGAGTGGCCTCCGACTGTATATAGGGGCACATTTTCCCGAAAGTTGTTGTGGTTAGGATATGGAGCCGAGGCCGGTGATTTCATGCGGTTTGTTTGATGGTGCAGCAGGCTGATGGTGCAGCAGGCCGTTAGGCGGGCCGCCAGCCATCTGATGGATAAGCGAGCGCTGACCCGGTTTTAAATAGCTCACAAGTAAACAGCTCACAAGCAAACAGCTGACCAGTTTTTGGCCCGCACGAACTGGGAGAGCGGCAGGATTCACAATAAGGAAGGAGTAGAGACAGGTTATGGTCAAGGCAACGACCTCACGGCTATGGGCTCTGGCAGCAGCCTTGATTCTGCTGATTCCGGTCTGGCTGATAGCCACTCCGGCCTGGGCCGACAAACCTGTTCAAGCTGTCAAGTTCGATCCATCCAGTGGGGCAATCAACATTGCCCAAATCTATGAAACGACTG
Source organism: Elainella sp. (assembly GCA_046080625.1). GTDB lineage: Bacteria > Cyanobacteriota > Cyanobacteriia > Elainellales > Elainellaceae > Elainella. The sequence continues at coordinate 2,777 of JBJTUI010000561.1, forward strand.
CCGACAATCAGAAAACAGTGATTTCTGGCCTGCTGAAGTCCAGTAAGTCCTTGTTCAAAAAGACGCCTGGGTTTGGCAGTTTTACAGTGCTGCAAAGTCAGGACGGCAGTCGAGTTTTGGCCTTGGGCCAGTGGGAGGATGAG
>JBJTUI010000562.1:0-5628 GCA_046080625.1 Elainella sp.
CGTACCGATATTGTCAGCTATCCCTGGGCCAAGGAAAAGCTGATCTACCAGCAGCGCACGGCCCAGCAGAATTACGTCGGCTCGATCTATATCGGAGATTACGAGGGGCGCTCTTTCTATGCGCTCACCCATTACCCCGCCGAGTATATGGACGGGTTTGAGCCTCGCTCAACCATCATGTTGGAAAATTTGCAGTTTCGCGACGAACGTTCCTGAAACGAACGGGTTCTAAAGCCAACCCTGCGTTGGAGCTGTTTGCCAGAGCTTGCCGCTAGCGGGTCATTTCCGACAGTTGGGCGGCCTCAGCCTCCGTCATGCTCCATCCCAGGGCACCGGCATTTTGCCGCACCTGGTCAGCCGTTTTTGCGCCCGGAATTGGGATCACATTTCCCTGGCGAATCAACCAGTTGAGCGCAAACTGGGCGGGCGAGCGATCGTGAGCTGCACCAATTTGCTGCAAGCAGTCCACCACAGGGCGCAGCTTTTCCAAGCCAGCTTTGCTAAAGCGGGGGTCGAGGCGGCGTGCTCCTGTAGGCGCAGTGTAGTTTTCGGGCCGGTATTTGCCGGTCAAAAGTCCCTGGGCTAGCGGGCTGTAGGCCAGAAGAGTCATGTTCAACTCGCGGGCTGTCTCTAGCACACTGTTGCGTTCAATCTGACGGGCGAGCAGCGAGTATTGCACCTGATTGACAGCCAGCGGAATCCCTCGACTGGCCAGGGTCTGGTGAGCCTGTCGCATCTGGGCCGCCGAATAGTTGCTAACGCCAACGGTTTGAATTCGGCCCTGTTGGACTTCGTCGGCTAGGGCATTCATCAACGTCGTTTGGCCCATAAAGAAATCAAACGGCCAATGCACCTGATAGAGCGTCACCGAGGGCAGCTGCAAGCGCTTGAGGCTGGCGGTCAGGGCGTCAGCAACCGCGTCGGCATTAAATCGCCAGGGTAGGGGAAAATATTTGGTGGCGATCAGGGCAGAACGGTTTGTACCCGACTGCTGCATAAACTGCCCCAGCAGTTTTTCCGACTCGCCGAACCCGTAGATTTCGGCAGTATCGAACAGATTAACGCCCAACTCCAGCGCGGCTTTAAACGCCTGCTCCAGGCTGGATGCATCGTACTCCTTGCCGTAGGTCCAGAAGATGCTGTCGCCCCAGGCCCAAGTGCCGATTCCCAGCGGTGCTACCGCCGGCCCGTTGTGTCCTAACGTGACTGTTTCCATGGTGAACTTGTCCAACGCGACTTAATAGATCTTAATATTTACCCTATCGCTACCTTAACGAAATTTTCTAAGTTATGCATCCGATTCGAGTAGGACTAGTGGGCACTGGCTATGCTGCCAAAGCAAGGGCTGAGAGCTTCCGGGCCGATTTTCGGGCCCAGCTGGTGGCTGTAGCAGGCCGTACCCGCGAAAATGCTGAGGCCTTTTGTGCTGCCTATGGTGGTGAAGCCGTCGCCGCATGGCCCGAACTAATCAGCCGCGACGATGTGGATCTGATTGTGATTGCCTCGATCAATTCGGATCATGGCCCTGTTGCTAGGGCTGCCCTCCAGGCCCAGAAGCATGTAGTCGTGGAATACCCGCTGGCGTTAGATCTGGTTGAAGCGGAAGCTTTAAGTCATTTGGCGCAAGTTCAAAACAAACTGCTGCATGTCGAACATATTGAACTGCTCAGCGGCATCCACCAGGCTGTGCAGGCAGCTCTGCCAGAACTAGGTAGGCTGTTCTACGCCAACTACACGAACCTCAATCCCCAGCGGCCTGCACCCACCAAATGGACCTATTCCCAGAGCCAGTTTGGTTTTCCGCTGATCGGCGCTCTGTCGCGAATACATCGCCTCACCCACCTGTTCGGTCAGGTTGCAGCCGTGAGTTGCCGGGCTAGCTACTGGCCTCCTGCCGACCGATTTGCGAGCTGTTTGGTGACGGCCCAGCTCCAGTTTGTCAGCGGGCTGGTGGCTGAAGTGGTTTACGGCAAAGGCGAAACGATCTGGCAGGCCGCTCGAACCCTGACAGTTCACGGCGAGCGTGGCGCTGTGTTGATTGACCGAGACGAGGGAACGCTGGTATTGCCTGACCAGACCCGCAAACTCGACATGGGCAGCCGACGAGGGCTATTTGCCAGAGATACCGCTCTGGTTCTAGACCGCCTCACCACCGGATCACTGCTCTATGTGTCGCTGGTCGACAGCCTCTACGCCCTTAAAGTTGCCGATGCGGCTCGTCGCTCTGCTGTAACTGGGACGACGGTTCGGCTGTAGGTGAGGTAGGGCTGGCTGCTGATTTGGGCCTGCTTATACCTCTGCTTACGCCCAGTTGTCCGACTGATGTCCGAATTGAGGGAACTAACGGGTTTTTGAATCCAGTCTAGTTTTCAATAGCTTCTTTTGTAGAGACAGTCTGTCGGCCATTTTGCGTAAACGGGTTCCCTGCTGTGCCATAATTGCCCGATTCACCTGCTCCCTCGTTATCCTCACATGAATGGATTGCCGTTTCAGGAATTGATCTCTGTTCCTACCGAAGATTTGCGGGTTCCTGGCCCTGCGGCTCCGGTTAGTCCATCTGCTTCGGAGCCAGTGGCAATTCAGTTTTCGCTGGTAATCCCGACCTACAACGAAGGCCAGAACATTGAGGCTATTGCTGCCCAGCTCAGCCGTCTGCTCGACCCGGTTCTGGGTCACTGTTATGAGCTGATTGTCGTGGATGATGACAGCCCCGACCACACCTGGAAAATTGCCCAAACCTTAACTGCCAGCTATCCGCAGATCCGGGTAATGCGGCGGCAAACTGAGCGGGGGTTGTCCACGGCGGTGATTCGCGGCTGGCAGGCGGCTCGCGGAGAAATTCTGGGCGTGATCGATGGCGATTTGCAGCACCCGCCCGAAGTGCTGCTCCAGCTGCTGCAAGCTGTAGAGCAAGGAGCTGATTTGGCCGTAGCTAGCCGCCATGTGGAGGGAGGCGGGGTCAGCGAATGGAGCCCGGTGCGGCGTTTTTTGTCGCGGGGAGCCCAAGTATTGGGGCTCTTGATTTTGCCCAACGTCGTGGGTCGAGTCTCTGACCCGATGAGCGGTTACTTTTTGGTTCGGCGCAGTGCCATCGCCAATCGGCTGCTGGACCCGCTGGGCTACAAAATTTTGCTGGAGGTGCTGGGACGAGGACAGATCCAGCAGGTTGCAGAAGTCGGCTACGTGTTTCAAGAGCGCAAGCAGGGCGAAAGCAAGGTAACCTGGCGGCAGTATGCGGACTACCTGCTGCATCTGGCAAAGCTGCGCTCGCGGGGAAGGGTGAGCCGCCTGCGCCAGAAATACCAGCTGCCGCTGCAACGCTTCCTTCGGTTTGGGCTGGTGGGCCTGAGCGGCGTGTTCGTCGATATGGGATTGCTCTATTTGTTGAGTGATCCAGCCAGCCTGGGTTGGGGGCTGACTCGCAGTAAGATCATTGCTTCTGAAATCGCCATTCTCAACAACTTTCTCTGGAACGATCGCTGGACGTTTGGTGATATCTCCAGTCAACAGCGCGGCTGGCGCAAGCGGTTAAAGCGCTTCCTCAAGTTCAACCTGATTTGTCTGTCTGGTCTGATCTTGAACGTGCTGCTGTTGAATGGCCTCTATAATCTGCTCGGCCTGAATCGCTATCTGGCAAATCTGATTGCGATTGCGGCTGTCACACTCTGGAACTTCTGGCTCAACCTTAAACTCAGCTGGCGTGTGACCGACGTACAGAAATAGTCTTGCTCGGTTTCCCGGCAGCAATTTCTTAAGGGCTTGTACCATCAGAGGTGAATCTGGCCCAGAATGATCCGCAGTCGGTCGTAGTCGTCCTTGAGCAGCAGGCTCAAATTGCGGCCTGCTTGCACCAGCCAGTCCCGGTCGGCCTGCCGCAGCCGGTAGATTTCTCGAATTGCGGCGGCGGCCAGCCCGTCCACGGGCGCACCATTCACCTGCAGCAGCGTTCGGAGGAAATCAAGCTGTTCGCTGAAGGCCACGATTTCCTCGGGCTCGCAGTAGTAGACCGCCTGATGCACTTGGGGAGGCCGGGGCGGTAAATGCTGATAAATGATGCCCTGGTTTCGCCCATTGGCTCCAGACTGAAGCGACTGAAATCCGACGATAGCGGCCCGAAACTCGGTTTTCAGCATGGCGAAAATCTGGGGCTGCTGTTCCCGCAGTTCTGCCAGCGACAGGCCCAGGGCTCTGGCTCGATGGACCGAATCGATTGGGCTGGTGGTCACGTGGTACACCACCGCATAGATCTGGTTGTCAGAGTCCTCATCTTTGGCCTTAACCCAGCTGCCAAACGGCGGCATCGTCGCAAAGCTCAAATCGTTCGGCTCTAAACATTGCGCTAAAAACTCAGTCGTCGCAGTTTCAATCACCTCAGCGATGTAGGCTGGGTGTCGATCTTGCGGGCTGAATTGTGGTAGGGGCAAGCGCACTGGATATCTATGGATGGAGAGGGAAGGCTGGACTATTTCTTGCTGCGACCTGCGGTTGCGTCTACCAACTCCAGTTCGCCCAGTTGGAACGTAACCAGCTTGTCCCAGTTGCCGCCTTCAAACAAAACGGCAGCACTGCCGCTGCTGATTCGCTGCACCAGACCTTGGTAGCCGTAATAGATGTCGCTAGGATTTTTGACGCGAACTGCTGAGCCAGGTAGTATCATAGACCCACAAAATAGTATAGGCGTTCTTTAGATAGCTTACGGCATTCTGGTCCTTCTCGAACTGAAGTGGCCGACAAAAAGCAGCCTGCTAGAACTTGAGTCGGTGGCGGTAGTTGTTGACCGATTCCACAATGCCCAGGGCAATAAAGTTTGTCAGCAGAGCAGAACGCCCGTAGCTGAGCCAGGGTAGGGGAATCCCCGTAATCGGGGCCAGACCAATCGTCATACCAATGTTGATCAGCACCTGGAACACAATCATCGCCAGTACCCCTACTGCCAGCAGCGAGCCGAAGTCATCCTTGGCGTTTTGGGCAATAATGACCAGACGCAGGCAGATCAGCCAGAACACAAATAGCACGATTACACAGCCCACAAAGCCAAACTCTTCCCCGACTGCCGAGAAGATAAAGTCCGTGTGCTGCTCAGGAATGAAGTTGAGCTGGGTTTGGGTGCCCTGGTTTAACCCGCGCCCCAGAAGCTGGCCCGCTCCGATGGCAATCCGCGATTGAATCAGGTGATAGCCACCGCCAAGCGGATCTTTGTCTGGGTCTAGAAATAGGGTCAGCCGGTCCCGCTGATATTCCTTCAGCACATGCTGCCAGACAAAGCTGCCCAGTCCGCCAGCCACCAAATTAACGGCTGCAGCCCCAAAACTGCCAGAAATCGCCCAGGGCAGGGTGCGCCATGCCAGAACAATCATCATTGCCACCCAGGCGAGCCAGGCTGGCAATGACAGGCCAAACAGCAGGGCCGAAACAATCGGCGAAACCAGCAAAATCAGCCAGCCGGGATTGGCATTAGCCCAGTAGAGCATTCCAAGCGTAATCGCGCCAAACACCAGCGAAGTACCCAGATCGGGCTGTAGCAGAATCAGAACCCAAGGCACAGCTGTAATAGCCAGGGTTTTGATCACCATCCCCAGCGAGCTCGCGCCCTGTTCATGCAGCACGGCAGCCAGGGTAATAATTGCG
>JBJTUI010000563.1:0-2542 GCA_046080625.1 Elainella sp.
TGTTTATCTCCTACGGTTTGGTTCAAGCCACCGTGGGAGTTACTTTACCTGCGCTCCGGAACTCCGGGAACGCTCAAAGCTGGTCAAGTCGCACTGGTAGAACCAGTGGCTTACCTTCTGAGCTACTGACAAGTTAGAAAAACTAGAGCCTGCCTCGGCTGAAAGGGGTAGGAGAGCCAGCCCGAACGGCAGATCAGCGAAGCAAAAACAGATGACAGCCTATTCCCAATAGTTCTCCCAATCGTCTTTGAAAGCTTGTTTCAACCTGTTCATGTAGTCGTGCGTTTTGATCTTTACCATCCAAGTCCCCTTCTCTTTATTCTTTCCTTTACAGACCACTCCTTCATTGACGCCGTATTTTCCTTCCCGCACCGCTTCAATAAATTGACCTGTTAGCTTGCCAGAATAGACAACTTTAGCAATATTGACCGAGCCGAAATCCCGCAGAAACTGCTCAGGTTCCAGCATGCCCTGATCGGTCTGCACATCAATTAGCACCAGCTGTTTGGGGTCATCTGGCTTATGCATCCCCGCAAACGATTGCGCACCCAAAAATTCTGTAAAAACTGTAATTTCCGAGGAACAGTAGTATTGCTGGGCTGCCAGCACCCGATCTAGCGACTTTGACAGATCATCGACAAAGATCGCCGCTGCTTCTCGCAGTCCCGGATGGGCAGCATCAAATTCTGCAATTCCCCGTTCGTCCAGATCAAACCGGTCGCGGCGAGTCCCAAACGCATACCAGCCCAGTTCTGGCTCCCAGATCCAGTGGAGATTAGTGCCATCATATTTCTCAAAGGCAATGCATTTTTCTAGAGGCGAATCCTGGCTGCCGGGAATTTTGGGATAGGCAAGTTTAACTCGGGCCATAGCTGTCTGGACGAAAAAGAGCGCGTATTACAATAATTAAATCGAAGAGGGTCTTAGGGGAGTACAGAGGGCAAGCCCTCTGGTGGGGACTGCGCCCCCAAACCCCCACTATCCTACAAATATTTGCACCTACCTACTTATAAACTGCGAAGCCTATAAATCGCGAAACTGGCGGGGAGTGGTGCCAGCCCATTGCTTGAAGTGGCGGTTGAAGTGGCTCTGGCTGGCAAATCCGCTCTGAAGGGCAATCTCGGCCAGGGGGAGAGAGGTTCGCAGCAGAGCTTTGGCTCGCTCGACCTGCTGTTGCAGGATGTACTGGTGCGGCGACAGGCCGACCGTCTGCTTGAAACAACGCGAGAAGTGGTAGGGACTCATCTGCACGACGGCTGCAACTTCGGCCACGCTGAGAGCATAGCTGAGGTGAGTCTGGATGTAGTCGAGGGCGCGGCTGAGCTTGGGGTGGGGCAGGGGGGGCGGGTGGCAGAAGCGACTGGTGGCTGTAGCGGCGCAGAAGATGCATGGCCAGAGCGGTGGCCAGCGACTCGGCATAGAGCTTTTCACCCGTCACCTCTAGCTCGGCTTTCAGGGCCAGCCCAATCTGGAAAATCAGCGGATCCTGCTGGGCAAAGCAGTGTGAGATTTGCTGGGGCGAATGGGCCAACTCGGGCGCAGCCTGGGCAAACAGGGTGGGCTCCAGGTAGAGGTCGATGAACTGGGTCTGGCTGAGGCAGCGCTCCCGCAGCCGCATATGGGCCGGATAGATGCCAAAGTCGCCCTCGACTACGGAACGCCGCTGCCAGGGTTCGCCTTCGATCCACTTTTCCACCACAATTGGCGCTCCCAGATGAATGCTGACGATACACCAGCCATAGCAATAGTCCGGCGTTTCGTAGGCGGGCTGGCGGTGGTGCTCCAGATAAATGCCGCTCCAAGCGGTTTGCTGACTTGAGAGCAGCGGCGGCTGGGGAAAGATCGGCAGGGGGGCGTGGGCGGGCGTTAGCGGGCTGAGGGGCGACACAGGTGATGCGGGCATGGTTTTTCGAGCGAGGCATTCTAGAGATACCATAGCACCGGTTCACGTAGTGCCCTTTCGTAAAGGATGGAGAATAAGCGGTCTGGACTAGCTATTTGCCTAACTCTAACCGTATCGACTCGTTGTAGTGGTGGATGAAGTACCAAATCGCTCCAATGGGATTCTTCACCTTCCCCGAAAACAATAACGCTTTCCTCACCAAGCGCGAGACTCGTTGTCTCAAGGTGTTGTTGAATCGTTCGATGTAGCTTGTCAGCCCGCTCTCCTGGCTCACCACAGGATGCTGCTTGCTTGGCAACACTGCGCTATAGGCGTCCCAATCGTCGGTGTAGACCACAGCACATTGCTGGTACACCCCGGGCAACGAGCGCCACAAAGCAGTTGCAGACTTGCTAGAGCGGTCGAGTTATGGTTAGATCTGGTGTATGAGAAAAAGGAGAAAAAAAGGCGTATCCTGCTGAATAAGACAAAAAAGCTCAGACCAGGAATACACCATGAATAGACCTGTTGGGAAATAGGTGATAATGTTTGGCAGATGCAAGATGCCGTCCCAATGCTGAAACTAGAACGCATTCTCAACCAAGACCGCCTGATGCGAGCCATGACAGGTCTCAATCGCAAAGCTTTCGAGGCTCTCTT
>JBJTUI010000564.1:0-4644 GCA_046080625.1 Elainella sp.
AAACAGCAGATGCGCCAGCAGAAACAGCCCCAGCGACACCAGCAGCAGCTCGGCCAGAAGTCGGCGGAGCGGGGCAAAGTTGGGATGAGTCGAGCTAGGAATCCAGGGCAGGGCCAGACTGGCCCAGAGAATCGGTGGAAACAGGGGAAACCTGAGGCCGCTGGCTCCCCGCAGCCAGAAGCTGAGCGGATCGACGCCGAAATATTCCCGTCGGCCACCCGGCCCAAATTCCGGCATCTGCTGCATCTGGGCCTCCGTGAATAGCGAGCCAAACGCCTGGGTGACGCCCTGCCGAAACGGCAAAATCGTCGCTGCCGCCGTTCCTAGCGCTGCCGCCAGCAGCAGCCCCCGACGCGGATAGCGCAGCAGAATCAGGCCCAGTTCCACCAACACCAGCTGGGGATAAACCAGACCCGTGATGGCAACCAGAATCAGCAGCCCCCAATCCGACGAGCGCACCAGGCAGTCGAGAAACATCATCAGCAGCGGATAGGCAAAAGCTCGGGGCGTGGCCGAAATCAGGTCGTCCTTCAGCCAGATATTCTGGTTCAGAAACAGGGTTGTCCAGAAACCGCAGGCCGGGTAGGGCACCAGCGCCAGGGTGAAGCGAAACAGGAACATCGTGGTCAGAACGGCCAGCCCGGTGGGCAGCAGCTTGGCCAGCAGCAGCGGCTCTACGCCAAACTGGGCCAGCAGCCAGTAAACCCCCTGAAAGCCAACGCCCTGAATTGCCCGATAATATTCGGCGAACAGATCCTGGGGAAACAGTCCGCTGTCCCAAAACTGCTGCAACCAGACGACATGCAGCCGGGCATCGTCCTGCACCCGAAACTCGACCAGACTGTGACTCAGCGATACCAGGCCATAGTAGAGCGGCGCGATCAGGCTGAGCAGCAGCCAGAGCCATTGGGCGGATGGTTTTGGGTTGGGTTCGATCACGAGACTTGCGGCATGCAGCGTTTCAATTTTGGCCGAAGCGCCGCCAGAATGCACTACGATAGCGGTCGAATCATGTTGCCGTTCTGTTGCTCCTGTTTGCCATGCCCCAGCCCGATGCTCCGGCCACCATTCTGGATCTGTTGACCCACCGGGCCGCCACCCAGCCCCAAGACCCAGCCTACATCTTCCTCAAGGACGGAGACAAGGCCGTTACCCTCACATACCAAGCGCTGGATCGGCAGGCGCGGGCCGTGGCCCAGTGGCTACAAGCCCATACCCAAACGGGCGACCGGGTGCTGCTGGTCTATCCCTACGAGGCCGGGTTGGAGTTCATTGCCGCCTTTTTGGGCTGCCTCTACGCCCAGCGCATCGCCGTATCGGGCCATCCGCCCCGGAATCGATCCGGCTGGAGCGAAATCAGCGACCGTTGGAATGACTCAGGAGCTAGCGCTCTGCTCTCCACCCAGGCGCTTTTATCCCAGCTTCAGGCCCAGCTCCAGACCCATCTGCAAGCCTATCGCTCATCCCATCCCTTTGGCTGTGCCACCGAGCGCCTTGCTCCCACTATAGACTGGACGCCCAGCCCCTTGCCGCCCGAGCAGCTCGCCTTTTTGCAATACACCTCCGGCTCAACCGGCCAGCCCAAGGGCGTCGAAATCACCCATGCCAGCCTGATGCAGAACCAGAAGCTGCTCCAGCTCGCCTTTGGCCACGGTCCCGAGTCGGTCGGGGTGGGCTGGCTGCCGCTATTCCACGACATGGGCCTGATTGGCAACGTCCTGCAAGCCCTCTATGTCGGCGCGCCCTGTGTGCTGATGTCGCCGATGGCCTTTGTCCAGAAGCCAATGCGCTGGCTGGAGGCGATTTCCCGCTACCGGGCTACCACCAGCGGCGCGCCCAACTTTGCCTACGATCTGCTGGCTCGCAAAGTCACCGAAGCCCAACTCGCCCAGCTCGACCTCAGCAGTTGGCAGGTGGCCTTCAGCGGAGCCGAACCCGTGCGGGTCGAGACAATGGAGCGATTTAGCGCTAGATTTGCCGCCTGTGGGTTTCGCCGCGAAGCCTTTTATCCCTGCTACGGCATGGCCGAGGCGACGCTGTTTGTTAGCGGGGGCCAGAAGCAAACTTTCCCGATGGTGATTCAGGTCGATCAGGTGGCGCTTGATCAGAACCGGGTGCGGTTAGCGACCGATTCGGCGGCTGGCCCTACCCTCGTGAGCTGCGGTCGGGGCTGGCTGGATACAGAAATCGCGATTGTCGATCCCCAAACCCAAACGCCCTGTGCCCCCGACCAGATCGGCGAAATCTGGGTGGCAGGGTCAGGCCTGGGTCGGGGCTACTGGCAGCAGCCGGAACTCACCGCCCAGCAGTTTCAGGCGCGCCTGCCCGGTCGAGATCGCAGCTACCTGCGCACGGGCGATCTGGGCTTTTTGCACCAGGGCGAGCTGTTCATCACGGGCCGTCTGCACGATGTTCTGGTGTTCTGGGGCTTCAACCACTACCCACAGCAGCTGGAACAGACCGTGGAAGCCTGTCATCCCGGCTTTCGGACCAACGGCAGCGCCGCCTTTGCGATCAAAGTCAAGGGCGAGGAGCGACTGGTTGTGGTTCAGGAAATAGAACGCCAGTATCGCGATTCATTAACAATTTCCGAAATCATCGAGGTAATTCGCTGGAGACTGTTTGAAGAACATTTCGTCGATCTCTACGGATTCGCCCTGCTCAAACCCGGCAGCCTGCCCAGAACCTCCAGCGGCAAGGTGCAGCGTTCCGCCTGTCGCCAGCAGTTCCCCGACCAGCAGGCCATCCTCGACCAGTGGCAACTGCCAGCCGACCTGCCCAGCGACCCAGCCTCGACCCTGGAGCGCTACCTCAACCCGGCCACTCACCTCCAGCGCTATCGCAGCCTCACGGTGGCCAAAATCCAGCGCTGGCTCAACGCCCTGCGACAGTAGCTGCTCACAAACCCAATCGCTAACTTCTGGTAGAAGGCAGGCCCGCTGCCGGTTGATAAGCTAGCAGCAAATCGACCAGATATCTCCTATGCCTCCCATGCCTCCAACTGCGTCTTCCTCGAACCGCCCTCCCTCCAATCGTAAAGAAATCCTGCGGGCTGTCCTGGCCATCGCCATTATTATCGTCGGCATCACCCACTTCACCCACGCCGAACAATATCTGCGCATCGTGCCGACCCAGCTGCCGCATCCCCTCGCCCTGGTCTACATCAGCGGCGTCTTTGAGATCCTGGGCGGGATTGGCCTGACGATTCCCTGGGTCAGCGTCGCGGCGGCCTGGGGACTGATCGCCCTGTTTATCGCCGTCTTTCCGGCCAACATCAACCAGGCGATTCACAGTATTCCGATCGACGGTATCCCCCACTATCCGCTGCTCTACTGGTTCAGGCTGCCGTTTCAGGCCGTGCTGATTGCCTGGGCCTGGTGGTATACCCGCCATCCCGAACGCCAGCGGGGTGCCGCAGCCCTGCGTCCCCAAGTCAAACCTGCCCTGGCTGCTCCCCAGGAGCCGATCAATCCCACTTGAGTTGGCCACCTGACGCTCTCTCAAAAGTCCGTCCTGGGGAGGAAGTGACGCTCCCTCGAAACGCATAGAATCGGCACATCATCGGAGAAATGACCGATTGCTGGCTGCGATTGGGGCGCGAAATTAGCCCAAACCCAACAAGCTCAGAAAAGATTCCTGTAATTTGAGTGGAGACTTGAGCATGACACAGACGCCAAACATTCCGCCCTTAATTGAAAGCGATCCGGCTGAATATCGCGACAGCGGCATTCCCAGCACGGTGGCGGTGGCGGGCCACCCCTTACATCCGCTAATTGTGACATTCCCGATTGCGTTCCTGACTGGCGTGCTGGGCACCGATCTGGGCTACTGGCTGACGGGTGATGTGTTCTGGGCCAGAGCTTCTGTATGGCTATTGGGTGCGGGTCTGCTCAGCGGCATTGTCGCTGCCCTCACCGGCATGATGGACTTCCTGAAAATCGATCGCGTCCGTAAACGCCGAGCTGGTTGGCTACACATGACCGGCAACGTTGCTGCGCTAACGCTGAGCTTGGTCAACTGGATTCTGCGTCTGGGTAATCCCACTGGCTCCGTGGTGCCGTTGGGGATTATCATCTCTCTGGTTGTGGCAACGCTTTTGGGTATCACAGGCTGGTATGGCGCTGAACTGATCTATCGACATAAAGTTGCCGTAATTGGATACAACAGTCGAAGCGAACTTTAAACGAGCTTTAGAGTTTAGTTAAACAGCTGAATGGGAGTTAACCGGGGGGAGTTGATGCTGTCCCCCTTTGTTTTGGCTGCCTGTAATCTGCCCCGTTTTCCCAGGCTGCCGCTCTGCTGGCCCAGGGCTAGAGCCCACCTCAAGCCGCATCGACCATCAGCCGCGCAATCTCCTTCACCGTATATTTGGCCTGCCAGCCCAGCAGTTCTTTGGCCTTGCTGGCATCGCCGCAGCTGACGGCAATATCCGTGGGCCGGTAGAGGCTCTGGTCGATCTGGACGTGATCTTGCCAGTTCAGCCCCACATAGCTAAACACCTCCTCGACAAAGGCTTGCAGCGAGCAGGCTTGGCCCGTGGCAATCACAAAATCATCCGGCTGCTCCTGCTGCAACATCCGGTACATCGCCTCAACATATTCCGGCGACAAAAAAGCTAAAGCTGCTCGTCTTGCTTGTCCAGGG
>JBJTUI010000565.1:0-3776 GCA_046080625.1 Elainella sp.
CGTTTACGCCTCTGGCAGAAGCGGTCTCAACTCTGGCAGAGAACGACCAGCACCTCTATACCGTTGTTAAAACAATCGCGCCCAAACCGGAAAAATATGGCAAGGGAAAATACGAGAAAGAATAGGATACGTTGGGTGAGATCGAGGCGTAACATGAAAGAATATACAAATTACTGTTGAATTAGAACCATAGCTGCTGTAACTACGCTGCTGTAACTACAAGGCCCTATTTTTTCCAATTTGCCCGGATGCCTCTGAGCTAGCCCCCATCCGCTCAATCCCACACTACACCAATCGCTTTCTCTACAGCCTTTCACCTACTGCCGCTTCTCCCCCGCCGATGACTCCCCTGATCCAGACTGGAGATTTGAACTATGGTTGCGACCTCCCCCCCTGAAGCTCCCTTTAACCTGGGAGCCTTTCTAATTAGCGACGGTCCCGCTAACTTTTTGTTGAGCTGGACTGCCGGATTTGTCGATACGGCTGCGTTTATCTCGCTGTTTGGCCTGTTCACGGCCCATGTGACCGGCAACATTGCCCTGGCGGGCTCGTCGTTTGTCAGCTCGGATGAGGGCAGCACCATCACCCGCCTGCTAATGATCCCGGCTTTTATGATCACCGTGGCCTGTACCTCTCTTCTGGCCCGGTTTGCCCGCAGCAAGGGCTGGCCCGTGTTTGCTGTGCTGCTCACGGCTGAGGCGATTGCCCTCACCATATTTCTAGTAGTAGGATCTTTCCTCTCCTATAGCCTGCTGCTGGATGTGCAGGAAGACCTGATTTTGCCGATTGGTTTGACCGGCGTGATTGCGATGGCGATTCAAAATGCGCTGATGAAGGAAGCCAAAGGTGTCTTTAAAAGCTACATTCCCACCACCGTCATGACCGGCAACACCACCCAGCTGACGATTGACCTGGTAGAGCTTGGTCTGGGCAAACTGTTTCCTGGCTCTGGCGTCTCGCCCCAGGATGTGGAGGCAGCCCTGGAGCGGATCGGGCGGATCTTGCCCACCATCGTCGGCTTTGGGCTGGGTGGGTTCGCAGCAGCCTACTTCGTGCTGCTCTCAGAAGAGTTTCGCAGCCTGATCTTCCCCCTAATCGTGGTGATCGTCCTGGCCATCGCCGCCTACACACAGCACAAGCCGGAGCCAGCGACCAGTCCGCCCCCCGTATCGGAACCGGTTGTGACGAATCTATTCAACAATTCCGAGCCCTAGGGATAAGGGGATGAGGGGATGAGGGGTAGGAAAGCAAACGGATCATCTTCTCCCCCACCTCCCTACCTTCCCCATCTCCCCCACCTCCCCACCCTCCAACCCAGTACACTTAAATCGCTACCTAATTCAAGGAACTCTCCTATGATCCGGATTCTCGTTGTTCTGTTTGCCTGCTTGGTCGTTGTGGCCAACCTCTTTGGGGCAGGGGCGGCGCAGGCCCAGCCCTTGCTGCAGTTTTCGTTCCCAGGACTGAATCAGATTGAATTGACTCCAGAACAGCGGGCCGCAGTCAATCAGTTGGAAGACGAAATCATTCCCCAGATCGAGTCTCTGCTGCGTCCTGACCAGCTCGATGACTTCAAAGCCCAGCTGGATGAGGGCAAAAGCTTTCGCAAAGCCTTCAAATCCCTGACGCTGACGCCAGAACAAAAAACTGCTCTGGCCAGCCTGATCAAATCCCTGCCCAAGAGCGATGCCTTTGCGACCTTGACCTCTGACCAGAAACGGGCCTATTTCCTGAGCCGCAAGAGTTTGTTTAAACCCACTGCGGAAGAAATTGTGGCCAAGATCAAAGCTGGAGGTAAAGAGGAAGGGGGGATGCCTTCGCTTGAAGAAATTACCGAGAAGATCAAGGCGGGCATGAAGGCCAAGGAGACCTATGCACCTTCTGCTGAGGTAATTAGCGAGAAGATCAAGGCGGGCATGAAGGCTAAAGGGTCGTTTGCTCCCTCAGCAGAGGAAATTGGCGAGAAGATCAATGCTGGGATGAAGCGCAAGGAAATGTATATGCCGAACCTAGACGAGATCGGCAGCAAGATCGGCGAGAAGATGAAGGCTCTGACCGAGTCTGACTAGGGCAGCCGTCTAGCCAGCATCACGGCAAAAGTCTGAAACCAGCTTAAATCAGTCTGAACGGGATGGGTTTCATCAAGCCATCTCGTTTTTTTGTAATTGTTGTAATTGTACTGATCCCGCCTTGGTGGCTCTGTAGAATAGGGGGCTGGCGATCGGATTGGCTCTGCTGGGTCAACGGGGCTGATTTGAGAGCGGCATCCATGACCCAAGCCCTGAAACTCGTCCAGTCCTTTGCTGAATCTGGGTACAAATCTGGGATGCAACGCCATCCCCAGGAGAGCCAGCGATTCTAGCTAGCCCAACTCTCACCCCAAATAGCCTCAGCCCAGATTTAGCCGCTGTAGCAGCTTCTCGGCCCACCGCATAGCTTCATTTAGCAGCTCGGTTGGTGAAATCCCTAGAAAAAATTGTACGGCTAGGGCTACAGCTGCTACCATGATCACGGTGCCAATCAAGGCACGCAGGATGCGGAATAGAAAAGTAAAGATTACCATTGAGGTAACCAGGGCAGCAACAAGCATCAGCCAGTCTGTTGCTCGGTCGATTGAAATTCCTTCCATGCTTGGCCTCCAGTTAAAACACGAGTTACTTTAGGTTAGCTGAACGATTGTGGATGTTAACCCCGTTTGGCGCTGTGCTTCATGTGACGTTTAATCGCGATTCTGGAGTCCAGTAGTTCTGTGCGCTGTCTGGGTGCTATACTCGGCATCTGTTTGTTTGATGTAATGTCTGGTGTGTTATCTGGTGTGTGACCCGAGCGGGTAGGCCAATCGGGTCAAAATGAGTCAAAAACGAATCGAATCAGAGCGCAGGAACCGAAGCATATGGCTTCTGGGCGGGCTTCTCAGCAATGGCCCTACGTTCCTGCTGTTCATTCACCCAAGCAGTTCAATCATTCGTTGCAGAAGCCAGCTACATAAGCTCACTGAGCCGCCCTAGACCAGCCTCCTCCGGACAACTGTTTTGGGAGTCGGGTCAGAGATCGTAACCATGCCTGTACCCATTTTCGGCCCGGCTGTCGCGGGGTCGAATGACTGTCGCGCTGAAAGCTGGCTCGAAGCCGAGCGCTAGACCCAGCAACACATCAACAGTAGAAAGGGTCAACTGGCAGAATTAGCTGCCAGGGATCATTGGCAGGGATCGTTGCCAGGGATCAACTGATTGGGGGAGTTAGTTTCCCCGCATCAGGTGAAGCCCTTCCTTCGGGCCACCGCGTATGTTAGCATCAAAGACTTTGCATAGCAGATAGGTCTTATTTTTACTTCGGAAGGCAGCAAATTTAGGAGAACCACTATGGTCATCACAACTGAAAGAAAACGCGCTGCCCCTGTTGGGGCCAGTTTGGTTACGAGTTCGGTTAACAGTTCAGTCAACAGTCCGGCCAGCAGTTCAGTCGGCAAGCGGCCCTTTGTCGCTAAATCGTCGCGCCCTGCTGACAAAGAGGCCCGAGAAACCAAAGAACCAACCTGGCCCAGCGCAGAGCTGGTGCCCGAACTGGGCGCATTAGACGCTCTGGTTGAGCTTCAGCCAGGCGTGGAGCCTGGGGAACCGGCCCTGGAAGGGGTTGATGTCCAGTTCACTTCGGCCAGTCAAGACAATTCCGTCATGCTGGGCGATGCCGTGCGCCAGTATCTGGTAGCCATTGGGCGGTTTCCGCTGCTGTCGGCGGAGCAGGAAGTCATGTTTGGCCGTCAGGTTGAGCAAGGG
>JBJTUI010000566.1:0-5804 GCA_046080625.1 Elainella sp.
GCCGCTATATTCGTGAGCAAGAAGCATCTGACCAAAGTGGACGGTTTTAATTAACCCACAGATACCTTCAGCGAAAGCCATCCGCCCTTGGGGCGGTCACATTCATCAAGCCACCAGCTTCGCTGGGGGTGTCTGACTAGCCCGAATATGTCTGGAATTGGTGATGTTTGGGATGCCCTGAATCATCCCCAAAAATCAACTGCCATCAGCCGCAATCAGTTGCCGGGCACGACGGCAGGGCCATCGGCGCGGGGATAGGGCGAATCGACAAATCCCAGCTCAAACAGCTGCTGGTAGGCTTTCTGGCCCAGATCGCGGGTGGGATTCTGGCTGCGGACAATTTGCACCAACAGCGGCACGGCCAGTTCTGGTTTGTCCTGAGCGCGGTGTACCAAAGCAAGCTGATAGGTCGCTTCATCGCGCATTTGGGCCGTTTCAAAAGCCTGCTGGCGTTGGGATTCGGCAATCCGGGTGTCAATGCCCGCAAAGCTGCCCGCCAGATCTTGATAAAAGTTAGAGAGCTGATTGAACACCTGACGGGCCTGCTGTAGCTTGTTGACCGCCAAGTCGTAATTCTGGGAAGAGACGGCGCTGTTGGCTTCCCCCATCAGCTGCTGGCCGCCCTGGACGCTTAAAATCCCCTGGGCGAGGGGGCGGAGGTCCTGATTGTCAGTCGGGTCTAGCGTGGGCTCGGTGGTACCAGGGCTGCCTTGCTCGGGAAGTTGCACCGTCTGAGCCAGCGCAATTCTGGCGGAACCCAGACAGTACAGGGCAGCCAGAAGGGGGAGAAACCGCAGCGGCAAAAGGGCTCGAAGCGCAACAGACGACACCATGAAACTCTTCCAAACGATTGTATAGGCAAGGACGGATTTAACCTTGAAGGATTTTACCATTGCGGTTCCGGTTAATTTTAAATTCTTTTTAGATTTGCGCTGTTGCCCTCCAGGGCTGAGTCGCGCCTTGACTGAGCTTGTTTAGACGATCAAAAGGCGGAGGAGTTCCAGACAGATTGGGATCGAGTCGCCCCAGCCGGGTCGAGATCTGGACGTACCAATTCCAGCCGAACGCAATAAAATAGCGCAAGACAGCGGTACCAACGCCGCGCCAATTACCTCTAGAGGCTGGATGGATGGCTGGATGGCTAGATAGCTGGACGACGAATACAGGCAACTTGTTGATTCCAAATTTGGCTCCAAACTCGACTCCAAATTCGACCGGGAATCTGACCTGGAATCTGAGTCAGGATTTGAGTGGGAATCTGGGCAGGGAGGAGCCGGGTCGGCTCTGGCGCGGCGGTGAGCCCTTGGCAGTCGAACCCTGCCCCGACCGATATGGCGTTGGCCTGCGTCCCCAGATGCCAGTTGCCGAACTTTCGGATCTGCTACAGGAGGCGTTGGCGAATGCTGCGATCTCAACCGGCGCTATTCTGCCTGGGCTGATCGAACTGCAGGCTGCGCCCGAATCGCTAGAGCCGCTGATTCAGCAACTGCGCCAGTCCCCGCAGGTTGCCTTTGTCCATCCGGTCTATCAGCTGCGCCAGAGTCCAGGTACGTTGCTGTATTTGACCGATCAAATCACGATCCAGTTTCGGGAGACGGTGGCTTCAGAGCGCATCCAGCAGCTGGCCCCGGCAGGGCTGCGGATTTTGAAGCTGGTGACGGGCGTTGCCAAGGCGTTTGTCTTCCAGATTTCGGATGCGGCTATCCATCCGCTTCGGCTGGCGGACCAGTTGATCCAGCAGCCAGACGTATTGCTGGCCGAACCGAACGTCGCTGTGCTGCGTCAGCCATTCTACCGTCCGCGTGAGTCGGGCTACAAGCGACAGTGGTACCTGCACCACGAGGGCGGCGAAGACCTCGCCCCCAACTCCCACATTTTCGCCGAAGCCGCCTGGAACTTGACCAAGGGCAAACGCTCGGTGGCCGTAGCGGTGGCCGACAGCAGCATCGACCTGCGCCACCCCGACCTGCAAAGTGAAGGCAAGATCGTCGCGCCCCTGGCACTCCAGGCAGAACAGCTGCAAGTAAACCCACAGCAGCCAGACCAGCAGCCAGACCAGCAGCCTGCCTCCAACCACGGCACGACATTGGCCCGGGTCATTGTCGCCGACGAGACCGGCAAAGGCATCATCGGGGTGGCTCCTGGCTGCGCCCTGATGCCAATTCGACTGGGTGAGTTCATCGACGATCAGGCCGTCGAACAGCTCTGCCAGTGGGTGATCGACCAGCGGGCCGACGTGCTCTGCTGTGGCTGGGGGGCGGCGGCGGTCTATTTCCCCCTGTCGCTCCGGCAGCGGGTGGCTCTGGCCCAGGCCGCAACCCAAGGGCGAGACGGACGGGGCTGCGTGGTGGTGTTTGCGGCGGGCAATGCCAATCGGCCTCTGGATGGCGCGGTCAACGAGCAGGGCTGGCCCAACCAGACCTTGCAGGGTGAAACTCGCTGGCTGAACGGATTCGCGCTGCATCCAGATGTGATCGCCGTGGCAGCCTGCACCAGCCTCAACCAGAAAGCGGCGGGCAGCAACTGGGGCGACAGCGTTTCGGTAGCAGCACCGAGCGGCTCCTCGTCCCCGACTCTGCTGACCCAGCTCCTCGGCCAGGTTGACACGGCTCCGATTCCGGCGACCCAACTCGGTCGGGCGATTGAACTTGACCCGGCCCCGCAGGCGTCCCCCGCCTTGGCCCTAACCCAGGGCGGCACCTCGGTCGCTGCGGCGATCGTGGCAGGGGTGGCGGCCCTGATGCTGTCGGTCAACCCCGACCTGACCGCTCGCGAAGTTCAGCAAATTCTAGAACAAACCGCCGACCGAATTGTGGACGACTCCACCGACAGTCAGCTCAACCTCAGCCTCGGCCAATATGACGCCTATCGCCATTCGGCCTGGTTGGGCTACGGCAAAGTCAGCGCAATTCGTGCCGTCGAGTTGGCCCAGCGGCGGCTTCTGCCCCTCACTCTGCCAGACCGCTGGCTGCCGTTCATCCAATCCCAGCCTCTTCCCCTGACCGGGCTGGCCGTCAACAGCAGCGCTGTCCAAGTGGCCGAAACCAACCCGATTCGCGATCTGGAAGTCAGCGTCGAACTGGAGCACGACTTTCTGGGCGATCTAGAACTCTGTCTGGTCGCTCCCTGGGGGACGGTCATCCCGCTGCAAAGCCGCAGCCTGGGCCGTCTGACCCAGCTCAAGACGATCTATTCCCTCGAAACCGCCCCCTGGCTCAAAACTGCTCTGAACCACAGCGCCCAGGGCGAGTGGCAGCTGCAAATTCTGGATCGGGTGCAGACGCGGCGAGGCCAGCTGCTGCGCTGGCAGCTGAATCTGGGGCTTTGAATCTGGGCCTTTAAGTTGGACCACACCGAGCTGCTGTTGGATGCCCAGGCCAGGAAGAAAAAGCTTGGGGAAAACCCTAAAGGTCGGGCTGGAGCTGGCGAGCCAGATGCACCAGCTCCGGCAAGATCAGCTTGTCGAGGGCCAGCCGCACCGCGTTGGTGGAACCGGGCAGCGAAAAAACCAGCTTGCCCCGACAGACGCCCGCTACGGCCCGCGACGCCATCGCCCGCGAACCAATCTCGGCATAGCTGAGGCTGCGAAACAGTTCGCCAAACCCCGGCAGCAGCTTGTCCAGCAATTGCTCGACGGCATCGTAGGTGGTGTCTCGCGGGGCAATGCCCGTACCGCCGTTGATCAAAATTGCGCTCAGCTCTGGCTGCTGACACCAGGCCAACAGCTGGCTGCGAATCGCCTCGGGCTCGTCGGGCAACAGCTGGTAGGCAACCACAAGATGGCCCGCCTGCTGGAGCTGCTCGCGGATCAGCTGGCCGCTGCGATCTGTCTCGGCAGTGCGGCTGTCGCTCACGGTCAGCAGGGCACAGCCCAGCGAAAGCGAGGCGGTATCGGGATGGGGTTGCGGCATGGTTACATCTTGTCCAGCGGGCGGGGCTTCGAACCCGGTTCACGACTTGAGCGTTGCAGCATTGCTGCGGCTTTGGGGCGCTCAGGATTTGTTGAAGCCCAGCTCGTTTTCCTCGGCATAGCGCTCCATGAACCGGATAAACCGATCCCACTCGGCCACGCTCTTCATCACGTAAAGGGCTTCCAGGGCTTCGGGTTTACCGTTGATAAACTTAGCCGTCACCTCGCGGGTGCTGATTTCGCCTTCTTCGTCCACCATATACATGCCGGTGATCTCACTACCGCCATCCTGGACGAGGGCCTGAGGTTTTTCAAAATAGAATGTTGCCGTGCCGTTGGTGCCATCTTTCGAGCGGGTCAACCGCACGTCGGGAATAACTTCTTCGGCAACGCCTCGAGAAAATTGAATTTCAGCCATGCTTATTTTGTGATTTTTACTGGGATTTAGCTTGCGCTTACCGTGCGCTTAATTCATCTTCCCATCTTTCCCGCCCCGGCAAGCCAGAAAAATTGACCTGATCCCCTATCCCAGGATGGTCAGCTTCAGCCCTGAGCCTGCCGCACGTAGCGCAAAATGCCGTTGGCAATCGACCGGCCCAGAAACCGGTGGTAGGCCATGTTGGCCAAACTGGGCGCGTCCTGGCTGCCGGTGATATAACCCACCTCCAGATGTACGGCGGGCCAAGGCTGGCGCAGCGGCAAAAATGTGGCTTCATGCACCCCCCGATCGACCACGTCAGAGGAGCGGGTGAGGGATTTGTGGATCGCCCAGGCCAAACGGCGGCTCTCGGTTGAGCTGGGATTATGGTAGGTTTCCACCCCGTTCAGGCTGGTCTGCTGGGTGAGGCTGGCGTTGGCGTGCAGACTAACAAACAGATCGGCCTGCTGCTCAGCGGCTACGGCCACCCGTTCGGCCAAACTGCGCGTCTCGTCGCCCGAGCGGGTCAAAACGACCTGGATGCCCTGCTGTCGCAGAAAGTTGGCCACCGCCTCGGCCACCGCCAAGTTGACGGTTTTCTCTTCCAGGCTGGGCAGTTCCTGCGGAGCCTCCGGATCGCGGTCGGGCTCGATTGGCATTCCCGGCGGCGGTTCGGGCTGGAACGGCATTTGGGGCTGAGCCTGAGTTCGGGCCTGGTTCTGGGACTGAATTTGGGACTGGGGAGCCACCAGCGGCGATTGGGCCGATAGACCAAACTCGGCCAGATCGGCAAACTCGTTGAGGCTGCCCGCGGGCAGGGGCGACATCACCAGCTTATTCTGGTCGAACTGCGGGTCAGGAGCGGCAGGTGCATTCTCCTCCACCTCAGCCTCGGTGGCTACGCCTGAATCGCTCCCCCCATGGCCTGGATCAAGCACCACCACAGGCGGACGAGAGCGGCGCGGCGGCATCGTCAAGGGCGGTGGCTCCCGCAGCAGTTGGGGCAACTCGACGGTAGCGACCTGCTGCTTTAGGGCCAGCGCCTGGTAGAGCATGGCGGCAGCCTCTCCTCGGGAGGCATCCTGGAGGGGAAAGAGGCGGTCGGGCTGGGGGGAGAGCATTAGACCATGCCGCAGGGCGGTGGCTACAGCTACAGTCGCCCTGCTGGGAATCTGGCTGCAGTCGCGGTAGGGCCGCAGCAGGGCCGGGTGGGCCTGGGGTAAATCCAGCGCCTGCACCAGGCTGAGAATCACCTGCAACCGCGTCAGCGGCTGGTCGGAGGCTGCGTCTGACTCTGACTCTAACTCTGACTCTGCCCCTGCTCCGCCCAAATTGGCCCAGTCCAGCCAGGACTGCCAGTCTGCTGCCGTCAGCGCCGCCTGGGGCTGGAAGCCTTCGGGGGAGGCGGGGAGGAGGTGCCGATCGAGCAGGGGCTGGATTAGGGAGGTGGGGGAATGGGGGGATGGGGGGATGGGG
>JBJTUI010000567.1:0-7550 GCA_046080625.1 Elainella sp.
TGATCAGAGCTAGAGGTCATGCCAGAGGTTGAGCGAGCGGTTAGAGTCTGCCCGTTGATTGAACTGCAAATAGGATTGGGTAACCGAGAACCGATAGCGGGTCGGGCGATTGCTTTTGAGCACAAGCCGAAACCGATAGACGTTGTCTGGTAGCAAGGGGGAGTTGATCAGGTCGTTCACGATAAAAGCGGTGACTGACTCCGACTGACGGCCTCTTTTGGGCGCAAATCCACCAATTTGATTACCAGAAGGATCGAACGCGATCAGATCCACATCGGCCTTCAGCCCTGAAATCGTAGCAGTCAAATTGCCGGTGCCCAGATCCGTTGGGATTTTCGATGGTCTAACTAGATAATCAATCGTCGGGTTTTGGGGACTCAAGAAACCGCGACGCACGGTTGGACGAACGCGGGTAGATAAACCAGCCGACTCAGAGAAGCTGGGGGCATGGCGATGGATCGGGCGCATCATGAATCTACAAAACTGGATAATTGCCTGAATTACGCACTCACTCTACCCGCTTGCCAAAATTCTCGTCAATCTGTTAGGCCAATTTTTTTGAGGCTGCACATCTTGGCATCTGGCTCCTGATATCTGGTAACCCGGTTCGGCTGCCTCCGATAAATTGGGCATTCTAGCAACTGTATTTGGGTGCAATAGGACAGTTGCTATGCTTGCCAGGGTTTGGAGCGCCTCGCTGGTTGGGATCGATGCGGTCAAGGTCGGGGTCGAAGTCGATGTGGCTGGGGGACTACCTGGAATTGTCGTGGTGGGACTACCCGATGCCGCCGTGCAGGAGAGCCGTGAGCGGGTCAAGGCCGCCCTCAAAAACGCAGGCTATGCCGTGCCAATGCGAAAAATTGTGATCAACCTGACGCCCGCCGACCTGCGCAAGGAGGGACCGAGTTTTGATCTGCCGATCAGCATGGGCATTTTGGCCGCCTCCGAGCAGGTGAGCCTGACTTTGTTAGACAGTACGCTCTTTCTCGGGGAAGTCTCGCTAGACGGCAGCCTTTATCCGGTTACGGGCGTGATTGCCATCGCTGCGGCAGCCCAGAAACTGGGAATTGCTCGTCTGGTCGTTCCGGCAGCGAATGCCCGCGAGGCCGCTGTCGTTGCGGGGCTGGAAGTCTATGGGTTTACGACCCTGCTGGAGGTGACGGATTTTCTCAACCAGCCGGATCGCTACCAGCCCCTGAAGCTGGATGGCGCTACTGAGCTGGGTCAGACCCGGTTTCAAGGCCCAGACCTGAAGGACGTGAAAGGCCAAGCCCAGGCCCGTCGTGCCCTGGAAATCGCCGCAGCAGGAGGGCATAACCTGGTGTTTGTCGGGCCACCGGGCAGCGGCAAAACCATGCTGGCCCGTCGTCTGCCCGGCATTCTGCCTCACCTCACCTTTGCTGAAGCCCTGGAAGTCACCCAGATCCATTCCGTGGCCGGTATGCTAAAAAACCGGGCTGCCCTGGTCGGTACCCGCCCCTTTCGCAGCCCCCACCATTCGGCCTCTGGCCCTTCTCTGGTAGGTGGCGGCAGCTTTCCGCGTCCGGGCGAGATTTCGCTGGCCCACCGAGGCGTGCTGTTTTTGGACGAATTAACCGAATTTAAGCGGGATGTGCTGGAGTTTTTGCGGCAGCCCTTGGAAGATGGGCATGTGACGATTTCCCGCACCCGGCAGGCCGTTTCTTTCCCGGCCAAGTTTATGCTGGTGGCCAGCACCAACCCCTGTCCCTGCGGCTATTTTGGCGACAAGATCCAGCCCTGCACCTGCACCACGCGCCAGCGGGAAAGCTACTGGGCCAAGCTCTCGGGGCCGCTGATGGATCGGATCGATCTGCAAGTAGGCGTGAATCGGCTCAAGCCCGAAGAAATCACTCAGCAGAATTTGGGCGAAGGGTCGAAAGCGGTGCGCCAGCGGGTTGAGGCAGCCCGCGATCTGGCCCACCGTCGCTTTCAGAATGCTCCGCTTCACTGCAATGCCGAGATGCAGAGCCGCCATATTCGGCAGTGGTGTAGCCTCGATGCGGCTAGCTGCAAACTGCTAGAAAATGCGATCCGCAAGCTGGGGCTGTCGGCCAGAGCCACCGACCGCATCCTGAAAGTGGCCCGCACGATCGCCGATTTGGCCGGAGAGGAAACGCTGCAAATGGCCCACGTGGCCGAAGCAATCCAGTACCGCACAATTGACCGGATGCAGTAGATATCCAGAGCAAAAATGCAGAGCACTGGCCCAGATAGGCGTTGCCCTGCATCAGGCTCACATTTAGCGGTTGTCTGTTAGCGTTACTTGCTAGTTGTATCTATCTGGAATGCAGTGTCTAGGAGCCCTTTGAGGCCGTCAGCCATTCAACTGCCAATTAACCCTAGAAGCAGATTCCTAAAATTGAGTCCTCAGGCGATAGCTGCTGCTCAAGAGCGCTCCTCCCAAACCCAGCTTCAGCAGCTCCAGCAGCCAATAGCCGCCGTGTAGCTGGTTCATTGCGGTCGGGACTTCGGTGGGTTCAAACCAGTTGAGCTGTAGACCCAGCGCACTCATCTGGGGGGTGAGGCCATAGGTATAGATCAAGGCGATGGCTAGCAGCACCCCAGCAGCGGGCAAGATCCAGCGCGGCAGGGGCGCGGTTTGTCTCAATACCAGAACACTGGTCAACACCGAGGCCGCACAGAGCAGCTCCAGGTGGTTGAATACCCAGAACAGGCTATAGCCAGCGCTGGCAAACCCCGGTTGGGTCATCATGCCTGCTGAATACATTGTTGGCATCAACAGGAGATCGAGCAACAGACTTCCGCTCAGCCAAGCTGCCAGGGTTGCCAGACCAATCGTGTGCCATTTTGCAGGGGAGAATTCAGAGGAAGTAATTGCTGTCATTAGATTAATAAAGATTAAAGCCAGTGGAATGAGCTCTGTTGCGATCAGGCGGATTGCGCTCTACCTTGAGCTTAGCCGAAGCCTTCTAGCCCTGACGTGAAGTATCATTGCGGCGCTTAGCCAAACTACGCAAACGCGGCCATCCCCTCCAGGCAGAAGCTCAACCAGGAAATTTGCCGAGACTAGGGGCTGTGATTAATTATTTGCTGAGCGCAATGATAACTAGGGCCTCAGCCCCTAGCTTGGTTTGTTGAGGCGGGCGTGGTTCTGCTGAGTCCTCAAGGTTGCTGACTGAATTGATGACACGCCCTAACGAGCTGGCGCGAAAGCTGGTCTAGGGTGGGTCGTTGCCCAGCCACTGGGTAAAGGTGAAGTTAACAATCAGCACCTGTTCGGCGTTGGGGGGCAGGGGCGCGAAGGGGGCAGCCGCCTGCACAGCCTGGAGAGCGGCCCGATCGGCCAAGGGATTGCCAGAGGTTTCGAGCAGCCTCAGGTCAAATAGTTCGCCCGCTTGGTTCACGCGAAACTGAATGCGAGTGCGGCTGGTGGCGGAAACCGAAACCCGCTGCCAGTTTTGGTCAATAGCGCGATTCAGCGAGGCCAAATAGCCGCCCCAGGGATCTTGAGCCGCATCAACTCCCGTGCCCGGCCCGGAGCGATTCGGGTTGAGCTGACCCTGTAAACCATTGGATGTCAAATTCCGACCTAGCTCGGCTGCTGAACCACCGCTTTCTACCGAGAGTGAATAGAGGTCGGAAGCCGCAGGCGTCTGGGGCGTGGCAGGCGGAGGAGCCGCAGGTACAGGAGCAGGGGAACGGACTCCACGAGTCGTGGAGCTAGGAGCGGTTTCTACAGGCGGTGTGACAGGAGCAGGCCGAACGGGCGAGGGAATTGTCTGAGGGTTGCGAGCTGGAGCGTCTAGCAGCCCCGTAGAGGGTTGAGTTGAACGGGCTGGGGAGACAGGCTGACTAGAAGGCTGTGCTGGGCTAGAAGGCTGTGCGTGACCAGAAGGCCGTGCTTGGCCAGAAGGTTCTTGACCAGAAGATTGGACGGGCCGATCGGCAGAAGCTGAGCCGGCGAGGGCATTTGTCTGGGAGCGCTTTGCCGGATTGGCTGGGGGGGCCACCGGCTTGGCTGAGGGCTCAATGTAGACAAAATCGATCGGGGTTGGTGGTTCCAGCGGTTTAGACAGGGCATGGCGCAGGTGGGTCTGCCAGAAACCCAGAGCAACCCCGGCAATTCCATGTAGACCTGCCGCCAGCAGAATATACAGCAGCAGATGCCGGTTCTGGTGCTGAGCAGCTTGATTGCGATAGGTCTGGGCAAGGCTCATAGACGTTAGATTCAGGAGTAAACTGGCGGACCCGATTAGACGGGAATTTAGCAAGGATTCGCTGGCAGCCCGTTCAAAACCGCTTCCACTTTCGATTATGATCAACTTTGTAACAATTTTAAGTGTCGCTGTTTTAACGAGTTTACGAAGCTATGGATATTTTGACGTTGGGTTGGGTCGCCTTGCTGTCCGTCTTTACCTTCTCAATCGCTCTGGTTGTATGGGGGCGTAACGGTTTCTAGAGCCACTGCTAGGATTTGCTGTCTTCTAGAATGGAGATGGATAACTGCTTGATGATTGAGGTTGAGCCTTTAACATGACTGACACTACCTACCTCACTATTCTGGCAGCCTTGGCAATTGGTCTGCTGATTGCTGTGACTGTCGGCGTGGCCTATCTCACTAGCATGGAGTGGCGCGATCGTCGCCGAGTTGATCAGGAAAAGCGGGGCCGCTGATTGGCTCTGGCTGAGCTACATTTGGCTGAATTCATCGAACTAATTGGTTGGGTCGCAGTTTTGCATAAATGGCTGCATTAATCTGGGAAGGCTGAGGGCTGGGCTAGTTCAGTGCTTTCAGCCTTTTATTTTTTGCGAAATTGGCTTTTGAACCGCTCAATCTTGTGGCCAGTTGGGTTCTAGACATCAATCGCAGGACGCTGTTAAATCTCGGGAAGGGCTAGATATGATAAAGCTTATGCAACCTGACCTGTGAGCTGTCCTATGCCGAAAGCTATTCCTCAACCCCTTCCCCCCGACCCTTCTAAGGATGGAAATCAAGAGAGCTTTGCTAAGCCGCATAGTTCTGATTCAGCCGCTGATTTGGCTGAGCCCAAGGCCACGGGGACGAAAGTTAAAAAGACAGACCTTAAATCATCCCGAGATAAAAAATCAGCTGACAAATCTGAAAAGCGCGGCAAACAGACGAAAAAAGAACTGCGCTCCATGACGTTGGGCAACTATGCCCACTTTGTTTTAACTAAACAATACGAGCGGCTTGTCGAGCGGGAAGCAGGGGTTCTGCAAGACCAAGAACCCGAGCATTTGCACCAGATGCGGGTCAATAGTCGGCGGTTGCGTACAGCCCTCAAGGTTTTCGAGCCGGTTCTAGATCTGCCCAAATCCGCTAGCGAAAAACACATCCAAACCCTGGCCAGAGTTTTGGGTCAACTACGGGACCTGGATGTTCAGATTGCGGCCCTGAGCGACCAGTATCGACCGCAGGTTCCCGAGGCGGAACAGCAGCTGATCGATCGGGCGATTCAGCATCTGGCTGACCAGCGTATTACGGCCTTTGAACAGGTGCAGGCGACGCTGACCGGCGCAAAATACCAGAATTTGAAGGCGGCCTATGGCGAATGGCTGGAAACGCCTCGCTATCGGGCTCTGGCTGATTTGCCTGTAGCTGTGGCCCTGCCTGATTTGCTCAGTCCGCTGTTATCAGAACTGTTGCTACACCCCGGCTGGTGGGTCACCAACGATCAGCGCCATACCAAAGCGGGACTGCTGCTGCATGAACTGCGCAAGACCTGTAAACATGCCCGCTATCAGGCAGAGTTCTTCACAGATTTCTATGGCGATGACTTTGAAGCATGGGTAGACGAACTGAAACAGCTCCAGGAGCGGCTCGGCGTTGTGCAGGACACCCATGTGCTGTTGGAGATTCTGACCAACTATAGTTCACTGGCCGAACTCGCTGACCTACAACAGGCGATTGCCCAACAGCAGGACAAGGCAATGGCCCAGTGGGACAAACTGCAAGCCAAGTATCTTGAGCCTCGGTTTCGGCAGTCGCTCTATCAGATGATTCTGTCGCCCAAGTAGGGCGCTGCTTTGTCCTGTTTCCGGCCCTCACTCAGGTTCTTGTGGGCTGAGCTGGGCTGGGGGACTGCTCTTTCACAATGCTCTCCCACAAAGGGCTATTCCTGTCTATTGACTTCGCGCTAAGTGGGTCGGTGCAACCATAGGACAGCGGGGGTTTGGGGGCTGTGCCTCCAACAGAGGGCTTGCCCTCTGGACTCCCCTAAGATCATCTTCGATTTAATCAAGCCTAGCTACTTACTTATTCATAAGCTTGCGCTATTTGGACTCAGAGATTGATTACATCTCCAAAACCATAACGTGAGCTAATTGGTTGGGTCACTCATGTTAGCAAAAGCTATCTTTAACCCGCACTAGAGTTGATTCAATCGATAGACTTTCAACGTTCTATACGCCGCTCATTGTGGAAAAAATCCTCTCTTGAAAGCCAGACCAGCGGCTAATTCAAAGCGGGTTTGAACCTCTAGGATTGATTGAGGCAAGCCTAATCTGATCGGGACTTAAATATAAGTAATTCAGGCTGAAATTGCCTGCTTTCATTACGAATCCCATTCAACTCGTCTGCAAAACTGACGTTACAGGGGAATGGTTTTCCCGTAGTATCAGAAATAGAGTTTGCCCAGAGGGTGGTCTGACGCTTTGACAGGCTGCCGAGCTGGGTGATTGACAAAAATGGACTGCCGTTTCGAACACTGAGAGGATATTCCATGGCTACGTTGTTTAAAGTTACCCTGATCAATGAGGCCGAAGGGCTGAATACAACGATCGAAGTTCCAGACGACGAGTACATTTTGGATGCGGCTGAGGAACAAGGTCTGGATCTGCCCTATTCCTGCCGAGCTGGCGCTTGCTCGACCTGTGCTGGCAAAATGCAATCGGGTACCGTTGATCAGTCCGACCAATCTTTCCTGGATGACGATCAGATCGAAGCTGGTTACGTGCTGACCTGTGTAGCCTACCCGACCTCTGATTGCACAATTTTGACCCACCAAGAAGAAGAGCTGTACTAGGTCTTAAAATTGTCTAATTTGATCAGGATTTGACCGGAGGTTACCTAGGCTAACCGGTTAAACCAGGGTCAAACCCAATTTTAGGTTCCGGCGAAAGCCGAGCATCGAGCG
The DNA here is from genome assembly GCA_046080625.1 of Elainella sp. Taxonomy (GTDB): domain Bacteria; phylum Cyanobacteriota; class Cyanobacteriia; order Elainellales; family Elainellaceae; genus Elainella. Next base: position 7,140 of record JBJTUI010000567.1, read on the forward strand.
GAACTTGTTAGCTTCTGCTCGATTTTGTTATAGGAATTTGTTTTGGCTTTGCCTCTAGACCAAATTTCAGGGGCGAAGCCCCAGAAGCGAAGTTCCAGCAGACGGCTAGGGGGTGGCAGTTCCAGTTGGCAGATCGGTTGCTAGATCGGCTGGCGGCTCGGTCGGCTGATTGGCAGCAGATGCACCAGACGTTTCGCTGGGATCACGCCAGAAGGTAATCGCTGAGGTGAGGGGCTGGAGCTGGGTGCCGGGGTAGTAGAAACTGAGGATACGAGCATAGTTCCAGCCCAATTCGCCCAGCTTATAAGCGCCAGTTTGGCTCATGCCCACCCCATGACCAAAGCCGCCTCCCACAAAGGCATAGCCAGTCAACACCTTGGCCGCCGGACTGGGGGACGGGCTAGCTGTTGG
>JBJTUI010000568.1:0-11553 GCA_046080625.1 Elainella sp.
CAAGAGAGCCTCGAAAGCTTTGCGATTGAGACCTGTCATGGCTCGCATCAGGCGGTCTTGGTTGAGAATGCGTTCTAGTTTCAGCATTGGGACGGCATCTTGCATCTGCCAAACATTATCACCTATTTCCCAACAGGTCTGCTATAGAGGACTAGCGTTGTGAGTTGAATCAGTTGCGCCAGTTCGGCAGGCAGTTGGCTCAGTTGATTGCTAGAAAGGTCTAGCGTTGTGAGTTGAGTCAGTTGCGCCAGTTCGGCAGGCAGTTGGCTCAGTTGATTGTTAGAGAGATATAGCTCCCTGAGTTGAGTCAGTTGCCCCAGTTCGGCAGGCAGTTGGCTCAGTTGGTTGTTGTAGAGGTATAGCTCTGTGAGTTGAGTCAGTTGCCCCAGTTCGGCAGGCAGTTGGCTCAGTTGATTGCTATGGAGGTCTAACCTTGTGAGTTGAGTCAGTTGTCCCAGTCCCGCAGGCAGTTGGCTTAAGCGATTGTTAGAGAGGTATAGCCTTGTGAGTTGAGTCAGTTGCCCCAGTTCGGCAGGCAGTTGGCTCAGTTGATTGCTAGAGAGATTTAACTCTGTGAGTTGAGTCAGTTGCCCCAGTTCCGCAGGCAGTTCAGTTAACTCTTTGAAAGAAAGATCCAGGAACGTCCGTTTCGTCTCGGCAGCCCGACGAATGATTTTGAGTACTTTTTCCTGGTTCATCGATCGCCTGCTCCCGAATGGCTGGACGGACGCGAGTTCTGGGGGCGGCCCCCTAAATCCCCCACGAGTGGAGGACTTTTGAGGAAATCGCGATATTTAATTGTCACTGCTTGACTGGCGATTGTCACGCTCGGAGGTCTGTCGATTTTTCTATGTTGTTACCTGACCCGCCCGCAGATCAATCGCGGGCTAATGGAAGCAAGTACACTAAAGTGTACTGAGGTCAGTATGCTGGAATCCATGTCTAGTCTGCTACTCTGCGAGAAGGGTTCGCCTAGAGCAGGCTTTATTTGCTAGTCTGCCGTTGACGCGCGGGCGGGTCAGGCAGCAGCACAGAGAAATCGACAGACCCGGTGTTTTCGTTAGGCAACAAACAACTTGAACGGGCAATCGCTATATCAATCAACAAAAGCAGCATCATACTGAGCAGACAACCATCTTTGCTTTAGGACCAGAGGCACTCTCGGCTGAATAGGATCTCGCTGCCAAGGAACTGCGGGCTAGGAACAAAAAACTGACAGACTGGACTAGCCTTCCAGTACACTTTAGTGTACTTGTTCCATTAGCCCGCGATTGATCTGCGGGCGGGTCAGGCAACCAAACAATATAGATTTCAACCAAATAGATTTCAACCGAAGAATAGCAATGCCATGACTTCCACCCCACCCGCCTCCGCCCCATCGGTCAAAACCCTGCTTACCTTCGAGGAATATCTCGCCTACGACGACGGCAGCGATACCCGTTACGAACTGGTCGATGGAGAGCTAGTTGAAATGCCCCCCGAATCGTTTGAGAATGTCACCATTGCTAAAAAGCTGTTTTTTGAGCTGGCCAAATATCTGCCCCTGGCGTTACTCACCCACAAAGATACCGAAGTTGAAGTCTCTGGCCGCCGCGCCCGCTGCCGCCTGCCCGACCTGCTGGTACATAGCGAAGAGTCTCTGGCGGCTCTGGCCGGAGCTAGCCGCGCCACAATTACCCGCGAGATGCCGCCGCCCGCTCTGGTTGTTGAAGTGGTCAGCCCTGGCCCCGCCAACCGCAGCCGCGACTACCGCTACAAGCGCACCGAATATGGGGCACGGGGCATCCAGGAATATTGGATCGTTGACCCAGAAGAACGCCAGGTGACGATCTGCCAGTGGGTGGATGGCCAGTACGAGGATACGGTGTTTCGGGGGGGCGAGCGGCTGGTTTCGACGGTGGTGCCCAGCCTGGACTTGACGGTCGAGCAGCTGTTTGGCTTGGGCCAAGCCTAATCCCAGCCAGCTCTCAGGGAAATCTCAGTTTGGCCTGGTAGAGTCAGACCAGTAAAACGGAATCAAGCACCCAGTCACGCGCTCGACTGGGTCTTTTTATGGGCGTTTTATGGGCGTTTTATGGGCATTTGGCGCGAGGTTGCAACCGCAGGGAGGCGCATCTGGCGCTATCCTGAAACTGGCCTTGACTCTACAACCAGGCAAAACCCATGCGACTGATTCTCTATAGCAAACCGGGCTGTCACCTCTGCGAAGGGCTGCAAGAAAAGCTGGCCCAGATTCCGGCCTCGGAGCTTGCCTTTGCCCTGGAAGTGCGCGATATCACCAGCCGCGAAGACTGGATGCGGGCCTACGAATACGAAATTCCGGTGCTGTATGTCGAGCGACAGGCCCAGCTCTACCCGATTCCCCGCCCTTCTCCCCGCGCTTCGGTGGCCCAATTGACCCAGTTGTTACAAAAACATCTGTCGGATTCTGGAGAAAATGCGACAAAATAATCCCACAGTCTCGCTGCCTGCGGACACTGGGATTATGAGTCCGCAGGTCAAGGAGCCGTCTTAGGTATAAGGAGCCGTCACTATGAAACTCAGAGAACTGCTGTCCGTTCTGGATCAACCGATGGCCGACCACCCGGCCCTGGATGCCGAAGTCAAAGGCCTGACGACCAATTCCCACGCCAGCCAGCCCGGCGACCTGTTCATCGGCATGCCGGGAACCCGAGTAGACGGCGGCGAATTCTGGCCCGGTGCCCTAGCTGCAGGGGCGATTGGGGCGGTGATTTCTCCGGCGGCTCTGGCCAAAACCAGTGCTCAGGCTCAAGATGCTTGCCTGATTCCGGTCGAGAACATGAGTCGCGCCTGTGCCCAGCTGGCGGCTAAGTTCTATGGATATCCGGCCCAGCAGATGCAGCTGATTGGCGTCACGGGCACCAACTGCAAGACCACCACCACCCACCTGATCGAGTTTTTGTTGCTGCAAGCCCAGCGGCCCACCGCCCTGCTCGGCACCCTCTACGCCCGCTGGAATGGCTTTCAGCAGACGGCGGTTCACACGACGCCCTTTGCCCTGGAGCTTCAGCAGCAGTTGGCCGAAGCGGCCCAGGCGGGCAGCCAGCTGGCGGTGATGGAAGTCAGCTCCCATGCGCTGGCCCAGGGGCGCGTGTTGGCCTGCCCGTTTGCGGTGTCGGTCTTCACTAACCTCACCCAGGACCACCTCGACTACCACAAGGATCTGGACGACTATTTTGCGGCCAAGGCGCTGCTGTTCAGCCCCGACTACCTGAAGGGACGGGCCGTGATCAACCGCGATGATGCCTACGGGCGGCGTCTGATCGAGCAGCTCGACCCGGCCCAGGTCTGGAGCTACAGCGTCTCCGACTCCACCGCCGACCTCTGGACGAGCGATCTGGTCTACGAGCCGGAAGGGGTGCGCGGCACTTTGCATACGCCCCAGGGCGAGGTGGCGTTCCAGTCACCGCTGGTGGGTCAGTTCAATTTGGCCAACCTGCTGGCGGCGGTCGGGGCGGCCCTGCATTTGGGGGTGGATCTGGATCTGATTGCCGCAGCCCTGCCCCGCTTTACCGGAGTGCCGGGTCGGATGGAGCAGGTGCAGGTTTCGCCCCAGCAGGACATCAGCGTGATTGTAGACTATGCCCACACGCCCGACAGCCTGGAAAATATGCTACGGGCGGCCCGTCCGTTCATCGACAAGCGGATGATCTGCGTGTTTGGCTGTGGCGGCGACCGCGACCGCACCAAGCGCCCCAAAATGGGAGCCATCGCCGCAGAGCTCTCCGACTGGGCCGTGGTCACGTCCGACAACCCCCGCACCGAAGACCCGCAGCGCATCCTGGATGACATTCTTGCGGGAATTCCGGCCTCGGCCCAGCCGACCGTGATTGCCGACCGGGCTGCCGCGATCCAGACGGCGATTCAGCAGGCCCAGCCCGGAGACGGTGTGTTAATTGCGGGCAAAGGCCACGAAGACTACCAGATTTTGGGCACCGAAAAGGTGCATTTTGACGACCGCGAGCAGGCCCGCGCCGCTCTAGAACAGCGCTATGGCCGCTAGCCCGGACGGCAGGGCGCTAGAGGCTGGCAGAGATTTAGGCCGAAATTGAAGCGGGAAACAGGGGTGGAATCTCTGGGGAGGGGCCATGCCCCCTTTTCAACCGGCCTGGGAATATTGCAGATGGGTTAAGTAAAGTTATCGAGATAAATTGGGCAAATTGAGAACTAGATCGGTAAATTAACGGTTTTTCTGGGCAATCTGATTTCCGGAAGTCGGCAACTTGGTTGAGATAACTGGATTATTTAGCCGACCCGACGGTAACTCCTGGGAGCTGTTCATTCCCCGAAGTTTAGCGGTGCAGCATGAGCCCCTCCCCCTGCTGCTCTAGGTTAAATGTGTAACCTATATCTGCATCTTGTGAAGTCACGGCCAGATTCGGTTCAGATTCAGCAAGAGGCGCTATATAGATTACTTAGGTGCTCAGTCAATTTCCTTCCGTACTCACTGCTATGATCCCCTCCCCCACCTCTGACGTGTCCCTGTATGAGCTGGCCGTTAACGCCAGTCCAGAATTGCAGCCGCTCCAGCTCAGCCCGACGACCTTCAAGTCGATTGTCAGCCTGTTTCTCGACTTTCTGGTTGAGCAATCCCTCCCGGCCACGGTCTGGATGAAGCTGCCCAGGGGCGAGGTGTGGCAGGCCGAACTCGATCGGTTTTGTCAGTTAACAGCCGCACCCTACTCGATCTATAACCTGCAAACCTACCAGCAGTCGGCAGCCGACCGGGAACCAGACCTTAAATCTGCGAATAGCAAAGCTAGCGATGTCCGGCAGGATGGAATTCGGCCTGTGCCGCCGCCGATTTTCTCTGCCAGTACCGCGTCCCGCAGCGCCGCCACAACCACCTGGGACGGCACCCAGCTCCAGACGGTTGCCACCGAAATTCAGCCCGAGAGTTTCGATGACTTTTGGCTAGAAGACGGGGACGACCTGCCCAGCACCACCCTCGACAGCGCTAGGGTGCAGTCCTTGCCCCTGGCTGCCGACAGTCAGCTCAAGCGCGAATATTTTTTGCTGGTGGCCACGCCGTCGTTTTACGGTCTGGTGGTGGCCCATCGCCCCCGCACGGTGCGAGCCGAAGCGGCTAAGCTCTCCCAGAGCGACGAGGCAGACCGCAAGCATCCGCTGCTGGGCATCTGCTCCTTTGACCAAGCCATCCTGCAAAAGGTGCTGGAAGACGGGATTAATACGGCGATCTGGGCTGGCCAGAGCGATACAATTGCCGACAATCCCTCGGAAGACCTCAAAGAGCTGCTGCTGTCCTGGGATGATCTGCGGCGACAGCAGGCGGTAGCAACGCTTGACCCAGCCCTGATGGGCCATTTGCTGGTGAAGCAGATCCAGCAGCAGGAAACCCTCTGGCGCAGTAGCGCTATCCAGCGGCGGCAGGCCGAAGCCGGGGCCGAACTCCAGCAGGAAAACGAGACGCTGTTGGCCAGCTTGCAGCAAAAGGACGAATTTATTAAAACGATTGGGTTAGAGCTGCGCACCCCCCTGTCTACGATGAAAACGGCGCTGTCGCTGCTCAACTCGCCCAGCATCAAACCGCCCCAGCGCCAGCGCTATATGGAGATGCTGAGCCAGGAGTGCGACCGTCAGGGGTTGTTAATTACCAGCGTGCTAGAGATCGTCCAGAGCGAAAACATGGCGGAGCAGATACCACTGGAGCCGCTGCGCCTCTCGGACGTGGTGCCGGGCGTCGTCAGCACCTACCAGCCGCTCTCCCAGGAAAAGGGCGTGATGTTGGGCTATGTGGTGCCCGAAGATCTGCCGCCCGTGGCCTGTTCACTGCCCTGGCTGAAGCAGATTGTGATCAACCTGCTGCACAACAGCATTAAATTTACGCCCAAGGGCGGCCAGGTCTGGGTGCGGGCCAAGCAGCAGGGCGAGATGATCCAGCTGGAATTTCGCGACTCGGGGGTGGGAATTGCATCCAGCGATTTGCCCCGGATCTTCGAGCGCTTCTACCGGGTGCGCAGCATAGCCCCCAGCGACAGCAACGGCGTCGGGCTGGGCCTGTCGATTGTGCAACAGCTGCTGCTGCGCTGCGGCGGCTCGGTTTCGGTGAAGAGCAAACAGGGCGAAGGCTCGATCTTCACCGTGAATCTGCCCATCTATCAGGAGTGATACCAATTCTTTTTGAGGCTGCACAGAATAAATGGGGTCAAGGAGGCTATGCCCCCTTGAGGGGACTCCGTCCCCACACCCCTCTTTCTATGCAGGTTCATAGAAAATTGGTATGAGCTGCGCCAAGATAGGAATTTTAGACAGAAAATCGATAGTTTCGGGCATCGGTCAGGCACTCTAACCAAGAGCCACCAACCAGAGCCAAACGGCCAACGGCCAAGAGGAGAACTGATGCCATGAATATCCTGATGCTGTCTTCGACCTTTCCCTATCCCCCCAGCCGCGGCGGCACGGAAATTCGAACCTTTAACCTACTGAAATACCTGGGCCAGCGCCATGCTGTCACCCTGGTGACCCAGCGCCATGCCGATGTTACCGAGGCCGAAGTTGAGGCGCTCAGGGCCGAGGTGGCCGAGCTACATTGTTTTGAACTGCCGATTCCTGCGGTGGCTAAATCGCGGCTGACGCAGCTGCTGGGCCAGGGCCAGCGATTTGCCCAATCCCTGCTCAGCCAGACGCCGCCCAACGTGCTGCACCGCTACTCGCCCGCCCTGCAGGACTGGATTGATCGGGCGGTGCAGTCGGGCCAGTATGAAGTTGTCACCTGCGAGCACAGCGTCAACGAAATCTATATTCGGCCCCAGTTTCGCCTGCGGCTCAAAACCCTGGTGGATGTCCACAGCTCGGTCTATGCCTGGACGCGCAACCACCTGGAAATGGGCGCTTCCCTCCAGCCGGGGCGCGACCGGCTCTACCTGCCCCTGCTGAAACGCTACGAACAGCGCTATTGCGGCAAGTTTTCCCAGGTTGTAGTCACCACCGAGGATGACCGCCAGGAGATTTTGCGGCTCAGTCCCCAATCCCAGGTCAGCGTTATTCCCAACGGCGTCGATCTGGCCCTGTTCCCCTACCGCCACTACGACCCTAGCAGCTACGACCTGGTGTTTGTCGGGGCAATGGATGCCTCGCACAATATCGACGCGGCTCGGTTTTTTGCTCTAGACGTCATGCCCCACCTGCGCCAGCGCTATCCTGCTGCCACATTCCGTATCGTGGGCGCGCGACCCGTCCCTGCGGTCCAGGAACTGGCCAACTGTCCGGGGGTGATTGTCACCGGGCAGGTGCCTGCGATGGTGGACGAATTGCACAAGGCCACGGTCTGTGTGGTGCCGCTGCGGACTGGCTTCGGTATCAAAAACAAAACCCTGGAGGCCATGGCTGCCGGGGTACCGGTGGTGGGCAGCGACCGGGGGCTGGAAGGGCTGACGGTAGACGGTACGCCGCCCCTGCGAGCGCTGCGGGCCAACCGGGTCGAGGAATACCTGGGGGCGATCAGCACGCTGTTTGAAGATGCGGCCCTGCGCACCCATCTCTCCCAGGTAAGCCGAATTTTCGTTGAGCAGACGTATACTTGGGAGCAGGCGGGAGCTGCCTACGAGCAGGTTTTGAGCGAACCCCTGAGCTAGGAGCAAATCACGGGCAGATCACGGGCAGATCACGGGCGAATCAGCATAGGGTCGAATCAGCCGAATTAGCGAGCATGGAGCTATGAAGCCAAAGGTGAAGGTGAGAGTCTGGGCCGGAGGAGGCAAGAAGCCGCCTGCTAGCTCGTCTGCCCAATCGCCTACTCAATCGCCTGTTCAGCCTGGACTGCCTGCCTCTAGCTCGCCTGCCCGCTCGTCCTCTGATTCACCCAAGTCCCACCAGCCGCTGCCGCAAGCGACCCGCTCTCCGTCCAAAACTCGTAAAGCCCAGCCATCGGGCGGAACGCTGCTGACCATGGCTCTGCTGCTGGGTGCGATTGGGCTTGTGGGGGGCGGCGGCTGGCTGGCTGTGCGGCTGATTGTCGATCCGGCTTCGGTGAAATGGCTGACTGCTCTGCTGCCCTGGGGCAACTCGCTGGCCACACCGCCCCAAACCTGGCGCGAAATCGCTGCAGAAGTGGGCCAGACGGGACAAGCTCTGGGAACTCCGCTCTATTTCAGCACCTATGCGGGACTGACGCGCCAGCAGGCTGGCTTTTACGATCTGCTGCTGCCGGTGGTGCGGCCCCTGAAGCATTGCCCGACGGCCAGCCCTCCCGCCGGCTGTAGCCAAATTAGCGAACTGCGGGTCTATCGGCCCCGCACCGGACAGACCTACGACCTGCTCGATCGGATCAGCATCACGGGGCCAGAAGAGCTGTTTGTAGTAGCGCCGCTGGCCCGCAGCTCCGCCATTACCCAGGGCACCTCTCGAATTTTGCCCCTGACCAGTGTGAGGTTTGTGGAGGCCAATCCGGGGGATAGCCCTGCCAGCAGTGCAACCAAACGCAGGTCAGGCATCTGGCTCCAGCTGAGCGGCGAATGGCAGCGCGGCAGTCGGGTGCTGTATGGCCAGGTGGTGCAGTATGACCCCGACCGCAGGCGGTTGTTTCCGTTTCAGGATTGGAGCAGTCCGCCCGGACAGTTTCCGACCTGGCAGCAGGTGACGGGCGACACCGAGCCCGAGCTGGTGGTGAATCAATCGGTAGGGCTGGAGCCCCAGTTTCAGATGCTGCAGCTGAAGCCGCCCCGTTCGATTGGTCAGACCGTCAGTTTAGAGGCTGTCACCCTGACCGAACCGGCTTCCCAGAATCGCACCTACCTGGATGGGCTGCTGCTGGCTCGCAATGGCCTCTGGTCGCCTGCTCTGGCGCTGCTGCAATCCGCCAAGTCCCAAATGGCCAAAACCGGCAAATGGTCTGCCTCGGCCCAGGCCCAGCTGGATCTAATTCGGCTGCATGCCCAAGTTACCCAGGCTCAGGCTAACCGCGACTGGGCCAGCCCCACCCAGCAAATTCTGGCCGAGATGACGGATGGCCGCTGGGCTCAAGCCCTCACAGTGCTCAAACAGGCCCAGCGCAGTGGCTATGACGTGCGCAATCTGCTGACGACGAACAGCGAGCGGCTCTGGCAGCGGGTTGAAACGGCTCTGCGGGTCAATGCCAAATCGAGTGAACTTCAGACCTGGGGGGCGTTGCTGCTGGCGGTTCGCCAAAATCAGCAGCAGGCGCTGCTCTGGCTGCAAAAACAGCCCAATGCGGCCAAACATCTGCCTGAGATTCGGCAAATCCTGGCCGTTTTGCAGAGTCCTGACCGCCCGACTACCCGGCCATCCCCAGCGGAAACCGCGCCTGTCGCTGCTCTCATACCGGCTGGTTCGCCGAGCCCATCGCCCGATCCGGCCCTGATTGGTACCGTCACCCCTCTAGCAACGCTGCAACCCCAGGCTTGGTCTACCCCGGCCCAACCGGTTGCCCTGACCCTGCCGACCGCCGAGAGCTGGTATCGGGTGGCGCTGCTGGCTGGCGGTCCAAACTCAGGGCAAATTGACCGCTGGGTCGCAGACAAAGCTCAGCTTCAGCTCGTGGTCTGGCAGGGAGCCAATTCGGTGCTGACGATCCCACTCACGGTGCGGGCGGCCCAGCGCCAGAATGGCCAATTATTGCTGCTGGCCAGCGGTGCCGCCCTGGCGGCTGACCTGAAGCCCACGGCCCTAGTGGCGGTTAGTGCTGATATTTCCTGGCTCCAGCCCACAGCCAGCCTCAGCCTGAACCAACTAGCCCAGCGTCCGGTCTGGCAAACGACCCTGATTCCCCAGCTCTGGCAGGAGCTACAAACGGCTCAGCTCGTCGATCCAGCCGCTGATCCACTGCAAACTATCGGCAGCTGGACGGCGCAAACCCTGGAGCTGACGGGCGACCAATCCCCGGAGCTGATGCTGACAATTCAACCGGAGCAGCCAGCCCACTCTTCCACGCCACCCGAGCGGCTGCACACAGTGATCTTCTCTGACCAAGCCTTACTCTACAGCGACCTAGAGCAACCGCAGCAGAGTCTGGTGGCTATTGCCGCCCGTACCAATGCGCTCCCGGCTCTGCTCGTGCAGCAGGGTCAGGCTTTGCAGCTCTGGCGCTGGTCACCCCAGACTCAGAGATTTGAGCAAGAATAGATTTGGGCAAACATAACAGTTTGAGCAAGTGCAGCAAGTCCGGGCCGCCTGTCAGGACGACCCTGTTGCTTTGGCCATTCCCCAGCCCATTTGAGGAAACCTTGTCATATTGTGGCCTTGTCATATTGACGACACCTGAGCTTCAGGTTCTTCCTCGACAATAAGCAGAGCCAGTTTAAGCCGCTTTGCCCTTTCCCCTCTCGATTCGCTCGATTCGATTGACGCAATTCGCCGCAAGGACTCCCATGAAACCGCAATTTCGTTTACCTCGCCTCTCTTGGCTCTCGCTGGGTCTGCTAGCTGTGGGTTTGATGCCCCTAGCGGCCTGCGATCAGCTCAGACAGCTCACGGCCACCTCTCCCCAATCGCCTGCGGCTTCTCCCAGTCCGGCTTCTCCCAGCCCGGCAGCGCCCAATGCAACATCCCCTAGCCCAGCTGCCCAGGCTCCTGCTAGCCCTGCTCCGGTCCCTCCAGCCTCTCCCAGCCCAGCCACCAGCCCAGGGGCCCAGGCTCCCGCCAGTCCAGCAGCTAGTCCGGCAGCCAGTCCGGCAGCCAATTCGATGGCTCAGAACCCAGCAGCACCCAATAGCATTGCGGCCCTAGCGGCGAGCAATCCTGGGTTAAGTACGCTGAGTAATGCGATTCAGGCAGCGGGTCTAACCGAAACCCTATCCCAACCTGGTAACTTCACGGTCTTTGCGCCGACCAATGAGGCGTTCAACGAGCTGCCGCCCGATCTGCTCCAGGCGCTGTTGAAAAACGAGAACAAGGCGCTGTTGACAAAGATTTTGACTTACCATGTGGTGCCTCAGAAAGTGACCGCTGCTCAAATCAAGAGCATCGACCTGCCGACGGTTGAGGGCCAGCCGATCAAAATGCGGCCTGTTGGCAATGAGGTGAAAATTAACGGGGCGACGGTAACCCAAACCGATATCGCCGCCAGCAACGGTGTGGTGCGTGTCGTTAACCAGGTGCTGGTGCCGCCCGACTTCTCGCCTAGCCAGTTGAAATAGAGCGGTTGAGACAGCCCTAAATCTATCTTGGGAGTTAGCGATCTTGTCCAGAACGGGTCGAGATCTGTCCTGAACAGGTGGAGCAGCGGTGATTAGAGAGGTATAGCAGCAATTGCCGGTTCTCCTCTGTTGATCGACCATGCTTCCATCTTCTATACCTTCTGTACCGGACTCACTTCAGGCTCGACCCGGTCGCGGCGTCTTCAAAGATATTTTTGGCTTGCTGGAAAAAGGCAAGCCGCCCCGCGACTATCGCATTCGGTTTGTCGCCCGTAGTAGCCTATTTGCCCGGCTGGGCAACACCCGCTTCAATACCAATGTCAATTTGGAGCTGCTCGACAGCAACAAGCGGCTGGTGGCCCGCTCGATTCGGTTGGCCAATCGGCCCGAGCTGATTGAACAGGCCAATCTGGCTCCG